>JBDLHX010000005.1:0-52948 GCA_039715165.1 Actinomycetota bacterium | reverse complement strand
TCCTCTGTGTCGGGGGTGACGGGTGCGGTCTCCAAAGCGTCCGCGTGCTCCTCGCCGCTGCTGGCGAGCTCGTTCTCGTTCGTGGTCATGGAAGGGTTTCGACTCCTGTGTACGTGGATTGCCCCGGCGCGCGTCAACGATGCGGCCCGGAGCCGTAACGAATGCTACTGCGGCTCTCACCCAACAGGCAAGACTCAGGCCTTGCACTCCGCGAGGGTCCGTCCCGTTGCGATCTCGATGTCGAGCGGTACGCGCAACTCGACGACGCCTTCCATGACGGCCTTCGTCGCCTCCGCGACGGGCTCGACGTGCTCGTCGGGGACCTCGATGACGAGTTCGTCGTGGATCTGAAGCAGCATCTGAGCCTCGAATTCCACGAGGATCGGGTCGAGTTCGATCATCGCCTTCTTGATCACGTCCGCAGCGGAGCCCTGGATGGGGGCGTTGAGCGCCATGCGCTCTGCCGCCTGACGGTCGCGGAATCGATCGCTTCTCAGCCCCGGGAGGTACCGGCGCCGCCCCAGGATCGTCGTCGTGTACCCGCTGGACCTCGCCTCATCGACGATGCTGCCAAGGAAGTCCCGCACGTCGGGGAACTGGGCGAAGTAGGCGTCGATGTGTTCCTGCGCCTCGTCTCTCCCAATGTCGAGCCTTTGAGAGAGGCCGTAGGCCTCCATTCCGTAGAGCAGACCGAAGTTGATCATCTTGGCGCGCCGTCGCTGCTCGACGGTCACCTCGTCGGTGCCGATCTCATTGATGCGGGCCGCCGTTGCCGTGTGCACATCGAGACCGTGCTCGAACGCGCCCACGAGGCCGGGATCCTCCGACATGTGAGCGAGGATCCGCAGCTCGATCTGTGAGTAGTCGGCAACGAGGAAGGTGTGGCCCTCCGCTGCGACGAATGCCTTGCGGATCTCGCGGCCCTCCGCCGAGCGAACTGGAATGTTCTGGAGATTCGGCTGCTCCTGCGACAGTCTGCCCGTGGCTGCACCCATCTGGTTGAATCGGCCGCGAATGCGTCCGTCGTCGTCGACGAGACGAAGAAGCGCTTCGACGTATGTGCCGCGGAGCTTCTCGAGCTCGCGGTAGGTGAGCAGGTCCTCGACGATTTCGTGTTCGCCGCGCAGCTTCTCGAGGACGGAGGCGTCGGTCGATGGCGCGCCCTTCGGGGTCTTCTTGGTGACCGGAAGTCCGAGCCGCTCGAAGAGCACCTCGCGCAACTGAAGAGTCGAGTTCACATTGAACGGGGCGCCCGCGGCCTCGTGGATCGAGACTTCGAGACCAGCAAGTCGGGCACGCAGCTGCTCGCCCATTGTCTTCAGGAAACCGGTGTCGACCCCGATGCCTGCGACCTCCATCCGAGCGAGAATGGTGATGAGGGGGAGTTCGATGTCGTCGTAGAGCTCGCGCTCCCCTCGCTCGGCAAGTCGCTCCCGGAGGATCGGTACGAGCCGCTCTGTGGCTACTGCGCGCCGGGCGCCCGCGTCGAGATCCGCTCCACCATCGAAGTCGAACGCCCCCTGAGACGTCGAGCCCTCGGCCTCGGATCCATCAATGATCACGCCGAGTTCTCGATACGCGAGGTCGGCGACCTCCGGCGCCCGCTGCGCCGGGTTGGCTATCCAGGCAGCCAGCGCTGTGTCGAAGCCGACGGGGGGCGGGTCGCATCCGATCTCCATCAGTGCACGCACGAGCGCCTTGATGTCGTGCCCGGCAATGGACGCCGCTGTTTCGCAGAGCGGGTCGATTGCAGACACCGGCACGTACACCGCCGGATCCCCCGCAACGACGACGCCGGCAAGCAAACCGTCCTCCCAGATCGGATCGAGCACGACGTCCCGACCCTGAATCGCTTCCTCGATGTCGGAGGGATCGGTCATCGTGACGAGTTCGACATCGAGTTCCTCGGTCACCGCCTGCTCCATCCCGGCGACGGCGACGAGCCGGTCCCAGAGGCCCCGGAAGTCGAGTCCGTCGAAGACAGGACGGACCCGGTCCTCCTCGAATGAGTCGGTCACGAAGCCGTCGATCTCGATCTCGAGCGGAACGTCGCGGACGAGGTCCATGAGGGTCCGGTTGAGGAGCGCCTGGGCCGCTCCGCCTTCCAGGTTCTCGCGGAGTTTCGGCGTTTGGTCGGCTGCCGCTCCGACCGTCGCCTCGACGCTGCCGTACTTGGCGATGAGCTTCGCCGCCGTCTTCTCCCCTACTCCCGGGATGCCGGGGAGGTTGTCCGAGGGATCGCCGCGCAACGCCGCGTACTCGACGTACTGTGAAGGCTCGACGCCGTACCGCTCCTTGATCCACGCCGCGTCGGCATGGACCGTGTCCGAAATGCCGCGACGGGTGTAGACGACGGTGATACCGGGTTCGACGAGCTGGAACGCGTCCCGGTCACCGGTGACCACCGCGACGTCCCAACCTTCGGCCTTCGCTCGCGTCGCGACGGTTGCGATCACATCGTCCGCTTCGTAGCCGGGCACGCGCATCTGGGCAATGCCCATGGCTTCGAGCACTTCGTCGATGAGCGGCAATTGGCTCGTGAAGAGGTCGGGCGCCTTCTCCCGCTGTGCTTTGTAGGCCGGGTACGCCTCTTTTCGGAACGTCGGGACCTTCACGTCCCACGCGACGGCGATCGCGTCGGGACGCTCGTCGTCGAGGAGCTTGATGAGCATCGACGTGAACCCGAAGACCGCGTTTGTGACCTGGCCCGCCGCAGTAGCGAGATCGCTCGGCAGTGCGTAGAAGGCGCGGTAGGCAAGGCTGTGGCCATCGAGGAGGGCAAGTTTGGGCATGGGACTGAGAGTACTCAGGAGTCAGACCCTGGCACCAAGCTCGAGGCTCAGAGCTTGCTCACCAAGCGGTCTCTCTTCGCCTCGAGCTTCTGCCGCTTCCGTCTCAGGTCATCGGCGTGTTCTTCCATGCGTCGCACGTCGGCCGCCGTCTCCTTCGCGTCGGCACGATCGATGGGATGTTCCGATACTGCCGCGTCCCGCTGCGCGTCGTCGTCGAGATGTTGCAGCATGATGATCTCCTCGCGAGCGAGGTCCTCGTCCCGCCGCAGCGCTGCGATCTCATCATTCAGTCGGAACAGGCGTTCCTCTCTGCGTCCCATTCGCCGACCATAGGGCCGTTTCGTTCCGATCGACCGGCACCACGTGACGGCGACGACCTTCGTCCCGGATCTACCGGTACCATTGCACGCGAGCCGGGATGGCGGAATGGAAGACGCGGCGGACTCAAAATCCGCTGGGCGCAAGCCCGTGGGGGTTCGAGTCCCCCTCCCGGTACTGGCCGCACTTCGTGCGGGTATTCGGTATCCGTACTCAGTATCCCGAACCCAAGGGAAGCTTTGGCCGCTTCGTCTCTCTAGATCCGGATGGCTTCCGCTAGCGCACGGACTGCGATGCCGAGGGCCGTAGCAGCGGATTCCGCGTCGGGGGATTCGAGGACGCGACGGACAATGGCACTGCCGACGATCACGCCGTCCACCGCACCCGCTGCAGCGGCGGCTTGCTCAGGCGTTGAAATGCCGACGCCGGCAACGATCGGAACGCTCGACCGGGACCGGATCCTTGTTGACAGTTCCCCGATGGCCTCCGAGAGCTCTGCCCGCTCCCCGGTGACGCCGAGCGATGCGACCCCGTAGACAAATGTCGGGTCGGCTTGGACGATCGCGTCGAGACGCTCATCGGTCGTGGTCGGTGCTGCGAACAGAGCCATGCCGAGGCCCGCATCGCGACACGCGATGAGGAACGGTTCGGCTTCCTCAACGGGAAGGTCCGCGATGATGAGACCGGCGGCACCGACTGAAGCGGCCTCTGCAGCGAACCGATCGACGCCGTAGTACAACACGGGATTCGTGTAGGTCATGAGGATGACCGGCTTCCCTGTTGACCCGGCGACACGCTCCGCAACGTCGAAGGATCGCTGGACCGTCATCCCGGCCTCGAGAGCGCGGGCGGCGGCCTCGGCGATGACGGGTCCGTCCATGAGCGGATCGGCGTATGGGATGCCGATCTCGAAGCCGTCTGCTCCGGCCTCTGCCATCGCCGCGAACACACCAGGTGACGACTCGAAGGTCGGAAGGCCTGCGGTCAGATACGGCAGCAGCGCCGCCCTCCGCTCGCGCCGTACGTCGGCGAAGAGCTCTTCGAGTTGCGCGGCGCCGGTGTCAGCCATCGAGAGCCGCTATCTGCATCACGTCCTTGTCTCCCCGCCCGGAGAGGACAACCGCGACCGTCTTTCCAACCAGCGAGGATGCCTCGCGAGCGACCCACGCGATCGCGTGTGCCGACTCCAGGGCCGGGATGATGCCTTCCGTTCGGGAGACGAGGTGGAGGGCCGCCACTGCCTCATCGTCGGTGACCGACTCGTAGCGGACGAGGCCCGCATCGCGGAAGGATGCGTGCTCGGGGCCGACGCCCGGGTAGTCGAGACCGGCGCTGATGGAGTGGGCCTCGAGGACCTGTCCCTCGTCGTCTTGGAGGAGGTAGGTGAATGCGCCGTGGATGACGCCCGGAGTACCGGCGACGAGGGAGGCACCGTGATGGCCGGTGTGGAGACCATATCCGCCCGCTTCGACGCCGATGAGTTCGACGTCGTCGTCGACGTATGTCGCGAAGGCTCCGATGGCGTTTGATCCACCACCCACGCATGCAACGACCACGTCCGGTTCGGCAGCCCCGTGGAGCTGGTCGTGCATCTCGTCCCCGATGACCCGTTGGAACTCGCGCACGATCCAGGGGAACGGGTGCGGCCCCACGACGGACCCGATGATGTAGTGCGTGTGCTCCACAGACCCAACCCAATCGCGCATCGCCTCCGACACGGCATCCTTGAGCGTTCCCGCGCCCGAGGCCACGGGGATCACCTCTGCTCCGAGGAGGCGCATGCGGTAGACGTTGAGGGCCTGCCGCTCGATGTCCTTCTCCCCCATGTACACCGCGCACTCGAGCCCAAGGAGGGCGCACGCAGTTGCCGTCGCAACGCCGTGCTGCCCGGCGCCGGTCTCTGCGATCACCCGGGGCTTGCCCATACGTTTTGCGAGAAGCGCCTGCCCGATGGTGTTGTTGATCTTGTGCGCTCCGGTATGCGCGAGGTCTTCCCGCTTCAACCAGATGTCGATACCGAGCCGGCTGGAGAGGTGTTTGGCGTGATACACCGGCGTTGGACGACCGACGTACGTCGAGAGGAGATCACCAAGCTCGGCCCTGAAGTCGCGGTCGCTCCACGCCAGCTTGAACTCGACCTCGAGCTCCTCGAGCGCGGGCATGAGGGTCTCGGGTGCGTAGCGCCCGCCGTAGGCGCCGAAACGGCCTCGTTCGTCCGGTGTTGTCATAGCCCCTTCGCAGCAGCGACGAAGGCCGCGACCCTAGCCGGGTCCTTGATCCCGGGTTTGGTCTCGAGTCCGCTCGACGCGTCGACGCCCCACGGATCGACGACCGAGATCGCGTCCCGGATGTTCTCAGGCGTGAGCCCTCCCGCGAGCACGAACGGCCGGTTCGGGACCGACAGGCTGCCCCAATCGAGCGGCACACCCGTGCCGCCGTGGTGCGTTCCGGACGCCGAGTCGAGGATCGGGATTTGTCCTTCCGGCACGCCGCTCGAGGTCTCACCCTCGCCGGCACGCACCGGTCGAAGCACGAAGAGCCCGGCCCTGCTCGCGGCACGGGCAGCCTCCGCCGCCTGTCTCCCGTGGGGCTGGACTCCGTCGGCTCCCGTCGCCTCAACCATCGCCACCATCTCGCTCGGAGAAGCATCGACGGTCACCAGGATCCGCAACGTCGGAACACTCTCCATGAGGTCCCGTGCCTGCTCGGGACTGACCCGACGAACCGAAGACTCGGCGAGCACGAACCCCAGTGCGTCGGCACCGGCCTCGACGGCGGCAGCCACATCGCTCTCGCGTGTGAGGCCGCAGACCTTCACCCAGGTCATCGAGCGTCGACCAGTCGCCGGAGCGCCGCGGCGGGATCGGGCGCGGTGACGAGCGCCTCCCCGACGAGGATCGCGTCGTAGCCTGCGGCCGCCATGCGTCGTGCGTCGGCGCCCGCGTGGATCCCGCTCTCCGCCACGGCTGTGATACCCGACCCGGTGATCGCCGGCGCAAGCCTCTCGGCGACGGCCAAGTCGACCTCGAAGGTGGCAAGGTCCCGGTTGTTCACACCGATGAGCGTGGCTTCGACTGCGAGTGCGCGTTCTGCCTCTTCGGCGTTGTGCACTTCCACGAGCGTTGCCACGCCGGCGTCGGACGCTGCTTCCAACATCCGCTCGAGTTCCTGCTGCTCAAGGATCGCGACGATGAGCAGGACGGCGTCGGCCCCGTGAGCTCGCGCCTCCCACACCTGAGCGGACTCAACGAGGAAGTCCTTCCTGAGAACGGGGAGGTCGACGGCTCGGCGCACAGCAGCGAGATCCTCGAGCGAGCCGTCGAAGTGCTCCGGCTCCGTGAGGACGCTGATGGCGGTCGCCCCTGCCTGCTCATAGATGAGCGCCTGCTCCATCGCGTCGAGGCCACCGGCAAGCACCCCACGGGACGGCGATTTCCGCTTCACCTCTGCGATCACGGAGAGCTCTGGGCCACGGAGAGCATCGACAAACGAACGAGCCGGATCGACACGGGCAGCAGCCTGCCGGAAGAGGTTGGCGCACCCGACGACGTCGTCACCCCGTGAGCGGGCGTCGAGGAGGATCCGATCGAGCATCACGACATCCTACGGCGACTGTCGTTCGCGAATGAATGTGACGAGGCTTGCGAGTTGCTCATCGGTAAACCGGTCGCCGAAGCTCGTCATCGCCCCCGGACCAACCCGGATGACGCCGACGATCTGGTCGTCGGCGAGGGTTGTCGCGTTCGAGCCGGGACCGAGCGCCGGCCCGACATCGCCGGTGAGGTCGCTGCGGTGGCAGTGAGCGCATGCCGCCTCGAAGAGGTCCTCGCCGTAGAGCCCCGAAGTGTCGGTAGTGCAGGCGGAGACGGCGAGGGCAACGGCAAGGGCTGGGACGAGTCGTTTGAGCACGTCGCGAGTATGCCGCATTGGCGGTGACAGGGGACGAGTGACGGAGCTTCCCGGTGTACTTGCTACCGCTACTTGCTACTTGCTACTTGCTCTGCCGGCAGATCGACGGTGAATTGCGAGCCATCCCCCGGTTCGCTCGCCGCGACCACCGAGCCGCCCATGGCGGTCGTCAGCTCACGCACGATCGTCAGCCCGAGCCCGCTCCCCTCCGGCCGGAGCGGCCGGTAGCGCTGGGTCACATAGAGCCTGTCGAAGACCTTCTTCAGATCCGCAGCCTCGATGCCCGGTCCGGTGTCGGAGACGACGAGGAGGAAACGGCCCTCTTCGACGCCTGCCTCGATGGTGACCGTGCCGTGCTCGGGTGTGTACCGCAGGGCGTTCTCGATGAGGTTGCTGCATACCTGATCGAGCCTGTCCGGATCGACCGTCGCCGCTCCGTCCACTCCTGCGATGAACTCGATCTCCACACCGACCTCATCAGAGCGCCGGCGGAAGCCATCGACAACGCCACCGACAAGCCCAACTGCGTCGATGCTCTCCGGCCGGAGAGTGAACTCCCGAGCTTCGATTCTGGCGAGGAGCATGACGTCTTCGACGAGTCGCGAGAGCCGGTCGGTCTGTGTGTGAAGCACCGAAGCGACTCGAGCGGTGTCGTCTGCGTCGATCGTTCCTGCGTCGAGCGCCTCGGCATAGCCCCTGATCGTCGTGAGCGGCGTGCGGAGGTCGTGTCCAATGCTGAGGAGGAAGTCGCGATCCCTGATGCGGCTCGTCTCGAGCGCGTTCGCCATGTCGTTGAATGACCGCGAGGCCTCTGCCACTTCGTCGTCACCCTCGACTGGTGCTCTCGCCGTCATGTCACCGGAAGCGATACTCCGAGACGCTGCGCTGAGCCCGGAGAGGCGCCGGCCAACCCACCCGGCCATCCACAAACCGAATACGACGATGAGCACGACGCCCACGGCGATCGTCACCAGCAGCGTGCGACTCATCGCTCGCGTTGGGAGCAGCGGGGCAGTTCGACCGATTGCCACGACGATCTCGGCGTTCGACACTGGGATGCGCTGCACCGTCGCGAACATCTCCGAGCCGTCGACCTCGAGGGTGAGCACCTCTTGCTCCGCGAGATCACCCGGCAGCTGCCCCATGAGTCTCTGGTTCGGCGAGAGAGGGATCGTCCGATCTCTGACGATGAGCGACGCTTCGACGATGTCGTGTCCACCAACGACACGGGCTCGGTTGAGGATCAACGCGACGGCTCCGCGAAGACGCTGGAACCTCTCCTCGATATCGCCTCCGGGTGCGAGATCGACCCCTGAGACCTCGGAATCGATGAGGGACCCGGTCACCTCAGCCTGCCGGAACAGCTCGAGTTGTGCTTCTTCGCGCGAAGCGCGGTCGAGGTATCCGAGCGCGACGATGCCGGTGAGCAGCATGGCGGCTGCGATGACGATCGTGCCGATCACGATGCGTCGCCTCATCTCTCCCGACCTCCCCTCACGGCTCGATGCGGTAGCCGACGCCCCACACCGTCTCGATGGGCACCCCGTCGAGCTTCTTGCGGAGCTGGCGGACATGCACGTCGACGGTCCGGGTCTCCCCGAAGTAGTCGTAGCCCCACACGGCCTCGAGGATCTGGCTCCGAGACAGCGCCAGGCCAGGGTTCTCGGCCAGGTACCAGAGCAGGTCGAACTCCCGGGCGGTCGGACGAACGACCGACCCATCGGGGACGGCGACTTCCCTCCTACCCCCGTCGATGGCGAATCCGGCAAGCTCGATGACCTGCGCGGCGATCGGGGCCTCTTCGCTCCGCCGGAGCACCGCTTTGACACGGGCGATGAGCTCTCTCGTGGAGAACGGCTTCGTGACGTAGTCGTCCGCGCCGATCTCGAGTCCCACGATGGTGTCGACCTCCGTGTCCCGTGCGGTGAGCATGATCACGGGGACGTCGGAGGCCGCTCGGATCTTTCGGCACACTTCGAATCCGTCGATCCCCGGCAGCCCGACGTCGAGGAGCACCACACGGGGGCTCCGTTCGGAGAGCCGCTGGAGCCCCTCTTCTCCGCTTGAGGCATGAACGACGCGAAGGCCTTCATACTCGAACGCGTGACGGAGAAGATCCGCGATGTCGTCGTCGTCTTCGATGAGCAGCACTACGCCACCGATCGTCATGTGCACTCCGTAGCCGGCACCGTGAAGGATGCCACCAACGTGTTCGAGAAGCGTAAGGATGCCGTGAGGCCCCGGTGAGTCATCGCAGGTGGGATGCGGCGGCGATCGCGGCGAGCACGGCCGCCGCCTTGTTCACGGACTCCTGATACTCGGATGACGGATCGCTGTCGGCAACGACCCCAGCGCCCGCTTGCACCCAGGCCCGCTTCCCTTGCGAGATCATCGTGCGAAGACCGATTGCGGTGTCGAGGTTTCCGGCGAAGTCGAGGTAACCGACGGCGCCGGCGTACGGGCCTCGCCGCGTCGGCTCGAACTCGTCGATGATCTCCATCGCACGGATTTTCGGCGCTCCGGTGACGGTGCCGTGTGGGAACGTGGCGCGAAGCACATCGACCGGGCCAAGCCCTTCGCGGACGACACCCGACACTCCGGAGACGATGTGCATCACGTGTGAATACCGCTCGATGACCATGAGGTCGTCGACGGCGATTGTGCCGAACTCGCAGACTCGCCCCAAGTCGTTTCTGGCGAGATCGATGAGCATGACGTGCTCAGCGCGCTCCTTCGGATCGGCGAGGAGTTCCACCTCGAGAGCGGCGTCGGCTTCAGCGTCGACACCTCTCGGACGCGTCCCCGCGATGGGCCGGCTGTAGGCGATGCCGCCGCGAACACGGGTCATGAGCTCTGGAGAAGACCCGGCAATCGAGAGCGCACCGTGTCGCACGAAGTACATGAACGGCGAAGGGTTGATGAGGCGGAGCGCTCGGTACACGGCGAACGCATCACCGTCGAAGTCGACGTCGAACCGGATCGATGGCACCACCTGGAATACGTCTCCTGCGTTCACGTAGTCGATCGCTCGGCGGACGGCCTCCTCGAAGTCGTCGCGCGACGTGTTCGGCTCGGCGTCGGAGATCTCATCGAAGGCGGGACGGGTGCCGGGGCCGCGTGCCGGGCTGGCCGCGAGACGCTCGATATCGCGTGCGATTGCCGCCGCCGCATCGTCGTATGCCGCACCCGGATCGTCGCCGATGATCACGTTCCTGATGAGGAGCATCGTGTCGCGAAGGCGGTCGATCGCGGCCACGGCTCCCCCGACGTGCCACACCATCTCGGGGAGCCCTCGATCATCGGGAGCCGGATCCGGGAGCCGCTCGACGTAGCGAACGGCGTCATACGCGAGATAGCCGACGAAGCCTCCGTGCAAAGGCGGCTCCGTGCCGGGGAATGCACACTCCTCGGCGCTCGGCGTCCGATAGCGCCGGTGGAGCACGTCGAGCACCTCGAGCGGGTCTCCATCGGGGATATCGATCGCTGCCCCTTCGGCACGCGTGACGCCCTCGGTGGCCGTGAGGGTGAAGGAGGGGTCCCAACCGACGAACGACCATCGCGCCCAGCGTTCTCCCCCCTCCACGGACTCCAGGAGGAAGCCGTCTCGATCTCCCACCAGCGCCTCAAAGACCGCAACCGGCGTCACACGATCGGCGAGGACCTCGGTCGCCAGCGGCACGACGGAGTACCGGCCTGCGAGTTCAACGAACCGGTCCCGAGAGAGCGAGAGCTGCATGGGGAGACCATAGGACCACGAACGCGATCCGCCGGCCCGCGAGCCTGCCCGTTGCCTGTTGCCTCAGGAAACCAGGAAGCGCTCCAGGCCGAGCTTCTCGAGGATCTCGGTGAACCAGAAAGAGAGATTCGCGATCTTGCCCGTCACCATGAGGAGCCCGAACCCTGCGAGGAGCAGACCGGAAGCGACGGTGATCGCCGTGAAGTGCCTCTTCACCCAATCGAACGCAGAGAACGCCTTGGCAAGGAGAAGCGACGTCAGCAGGAACGGGATACCGAGGCCGAGCGAATAGAAGAGGAGGACGAGCATTCCCTGCCCGACCGTCTCCTCGGTGGAGCCGAGGATCAGCGCCGAGGCCAAGAACGGGCCGATGCACGGGGTCCAGCCGAATGCGAACGCAGCGCCCATGACGGGCGGTCCGAAGTAGCCGAGCTTCCTCGCACCGTGTGCCTCGATCCGACGCTCACGCATGACCGGGAGGAGCCACGATGGCGTCCACACGGCCGTGACCGCGATGAAGAGGCCCATCACCACGATCGCCCACCCGGCAATGGTGGTGAAGATCGGTGTCGCCAGGAGTGAAGACGCCTTTGTTGCGGTCGCTCCGAGGCCGACGAAGACGAGCGTGAACCCGAGGACGAAGAGCCCGGTCATGCCGACGACGCGCCGCATCGACACGTTGCCCTCGGAGAGGTCCTGCATGGAGTACCCGGACATGAGCGACATGTAGCCGGGGAGCAGCGGCAGCACACAGGGAGACAAGAAGGAAGCTGCACCCGCGAGCACCGCGGCGATGAGATTGACTTCGGTCACGTGTTCCTCCGGCCGGCCACCTTGGAAAGGAACGCTAACGCCGAACCATCTGTTCCATACGCGCCTCCCGAGGCTTTCCCATTCCGAGCGGTAGGCTCCCGGCGTTCCCTCAATCGTCCCCCACTCGTCATGCCTCTTCCGAGAATCCTCAATCCAACCGAGCCGTTTGCACCTACCGATCGAAGGATCGTGTTCCTGCTCGGCATCGTCGCGTTCGTAGCGGGATACGGCGGTGCGCAGATGGCGCACACCCTCCCCTTCGCCAGGTTGTCCCTCGAA
This sequence comes from Actinomycetota bacterium, assembly GCA_039715165.1. Taxonomy (GTDB): domain Bacteria; phylum Actinomycetota; class Acidimicrobiia; order Spongiisociales; family UBA5794; genus JAHEEL01. The sequence continues at coordinate 41,101 of JBDLHX010000005.1, read as the reverse complement.
CTCAGCGAGGGCAACATGAGCATGGTCTTCGCAATCGTTCGCGCCGTCTCGTTGATCGGCGTCGCTTTCTCGATCGTGGCCGACCGACGCGGCAGGAAAGACCCCCTGATCGCCGCTTTCGCCCTGCTCGCCCTCGGCAGCCTCATGACGGCCTTCATTCCTTCAATCGGCGTCTACGTTGCCTCCCAAGCGATTGTCAGAGTGGCGGTCGTGGCGATCGCAGCGCTCGGCATGGTCCTCCTCGCCGAGGAACTCAGCCCGAATATTCGTGCGTACGGCATGGGGCTCTACGGACTCAGCGGCTCACTCGGCGTCGGCACGGGCCTCCTCCTCCTCCCGATCGCCGAGCGAGCAGACACGGGATGGCGCATCCTGTTCGCTCTCACCGGACTCGGTCTCCTCGCACTCCCCTTGCTCGTGCGTTTCCTACCCGAGAGCCGCGCCTTCCGGCCCGGCAAGCCGATCTCGTTCTTCGCAGCGCTGAAGATGGGGCTCGGCAAGCACTTCTGGCCGCTCGCCGGCGTGTCGTTCTTCGTTGCGGCGTTCTCCGCCCCGGCATTCGACTTCGTGCTCGAGCGTCTCATCAACGATCTCGAGTGGGAGTCGAGCGCAGCTCGGTTCCTCCTCATCGCCGCCAGCGGACTGGGCGCGATGGGCCTGCTCGTTGGGGGCCGCCTTGCCGATCGTGTCGGAAGGCGACCGACGGCTGCAGCCGCCGTCGCGATCGGCCTCGTCGGCGGCCTCGGCTTCTACTTGCTCGACTCCGGCTGGTTCCTCGCCGCGGCCATCTTCCTTGCCACAGTCGGTGCAACGATGCTCACGCCGGCGCTCGGCGCACTCCGGGCGGAGCTCTTCCCGACCCGGGTACGCGCAACGTCTGCCGCATGGGTGACGAACACGGCCATCCTGGGGAGCATCTCGGGATTCCTCCTCGGCGGCGTGCTCATCGACCGGATCGGATTGCCGCTCACCATCGCGGCTCTCGGCACGGGGCTTCTCGTCGCGATTGCGCTCATCCTCACCCTGCCGGAGACGAAGGGGATGGATCTCGTGCGAGAGCGCCAAAGCGAAACGCGTACCACCACCACAACGCCGTAGCCCGCACGCCCATGAGGGCGACGATGGCTCCCCACACGCCGACGAGTCCGCTCCCGACCGACAGAACGACGAGCACCACCCCGATCATCGCTACTGCGGCCGCGACCGTGCTCCACGCGAAGAAAGAGAACGCGGCTGCGCCGATGATGACTCCGTCCCAGACGAAGACGATCCCGTTGACCGGTTGCATGAGGATCACGATGGGGAGGATCGACGCGAACGCCGCGAGCACCGATTCGTCGGTGGTGAACCACGAGCCGAGCCATGGCGAGATCGCGGCGAGCAGCAACGCGAGCAGCCCACCGAACGCGACCCCGAGCGCCACGAGTCGGTTCGACACGGACCGTGCGATGGCAATCTCCCCGCGGCCCAGCTCCTTTCCGACGACTGCCTGGCCGGCGATTGCGAGGGCATCGAGGACGAGAGCGAGGAAGATCCAGAGCTGGATCGCAATCTGGTGGGCGGCCACCTCCGCCGTGCCGATTCTCGCTGCCACCATCGTCGCCGCGGTAAGAGCACCGAGGAGTGCAACGTTCCTGACCACCATCGCTTTCCCCGCTCCGAAGAGGGGCCGAACCCGCGCCCAATCGATTCGTCCGAAATGGATGCCGAGATCAGCGCGTCGGATCCAGAAGAGCAGCAGCGAAAACCAAACCGCTCCGAACCATTGGGCCACGACCGTCGCCCATGCCGCACCGGCAATCCCCCACCCGAGCCCGAAGATGAGCAGCGGATCGAGTACGAGGTTCACAACGTTCAAGCCCAGCGTGACGAGGAGCGGCGTGCGGGTGTCCTGGTAGCCGCGGAAGGCGCCGTGCCCTGCAAGGACGACGAGCAGGGCGGGAACGCCGAGTGACCGAATCCGCAGGTAGGTGACGGCTCCTTCGAGCACGTCGGGTTGGGCGCCGAACGCTCGCAGGAGGAACTCCCCAAACACGAAGAGCCCGATCGCTGCGAACACACCGACGACCGCGGAGATCGTGTACGCCGCGACGGTGAACCGTCCGGCGGCCGGCCGATCTCCTGATCCAATCGACTGCGCGACGAATGGCGTCACCGCGTATTCGAGGAAGTTGAAGATGGCGAAGACCGCCGCATAGACGGCGCCGGCGATTGCCACGGCGGCCAGTGCAACGGCTCCGAGGCGCCCAACGAAAGCGGTATCGACGAGCGATACGACCGGGTCGGCGGCAAGCGCACCAAGGGCGGGGAGGGCAATCCGGAAGATCTCCCGGTCGTGCGGGCTCCGCCGGAGTGCGGCGATCATGGCACGGTCTTGTCCGGGTACGAGCACCGATCGGCGAGCGGACACCCGGGGCATGCGGGCTTTCGAGCATCGCACACGTCGCGGCCGAACTGGATGAACCGCATCGACACCGCCTCCCAGTCCTTCTCCGGGTAGAGGGCACGCAGGTCGAACTCGATCTTGGCGGGATCCGAATGGCTCGTCAGCCCGAGCCGGTTGGAGACCCGCTTGACGTGCGTGTCGACCGCGATCGCCGGGATGCCGAATGCCTCGGCGAGGACAACGCTCGCCGTCTTTCTGCCGACGCCGCGCAGTGTGACGAGTTCGACGAGGTCGGCAGGCACCAGGCCTTCGTACCGTTCGACGAGATCGGCGGCGAGCGCGATCACCGACTTCGTCTTCTGCCGGTAGTACCCGGTGGAGTAGACCACCTCTTCCACGTCCTCCGGATTCGCTGCTGCGAGATCCTCGGGCATGGGCCATCGATCGAAGAGAACCGGTGTGACCTTGTTGACGTTCTCGTCCGTCGTTTGGGCCGAAAGCACGGTGGCGACGAGAAGCTGCCACGGGTCGACGTAATCGAGGGCGGTCGCAATCTCGGGGTAGCGCTTCTTCAGGCGATTGAGAACGACGCGGGCGTGACGCTTCTCTTCTGCAGTGGGTTCAGGCATGGGGGGACAGTAGGAAGACACAAGACACAAGATCGACCCCATCTCCTGCTACTTGTGACTTGCTACTTGCTACTGGACTACCGTCTCGCCGATGAATATCGCAGACATCGTCGCTGAGCGAGGCCGGGTCGACGGCGATCTCGTCCTCGTCGACGACTTCCTCAACCATCGCGTCGACCCACACATCATCGACGCAATCGGCCAGCAGATCGCCGAACGCGTGGCCGGCCTCGAGCCTGATCTCATCGTCACGGCCGAGGCCTCCGGCATTCCGCCCGCTATGGCGACTGCTCGCCACCTGCCGATCCCCGTCATCTACGCGAAGAAGTACGTCGGCCCCGGGAAGCGCTACACGTATGCCCGCGAGGTCGCCTCACCGACGAAGGGCGTTGAGTACAGAGTCGAGATCGCACGCCGTGCCCTCGAGCCGGGCGGGCGAGCGATCATCGTCGACGACTTCCTCTCCGGCGGCCGCACAGCCGAGGCGCTCGGTCAGATCGTCGAGGAGTCCGGCGGCGAAGTCACCGGGTTCGCGTTTGTGATCGAGAAGCAGTTCGCCGGTGGGCGGGACTTGCTCGAGGCTCACGGCTGGGACGTGTGGTCCCTCGTGGAGATCGCGGGCATCGAAGACGGCAAGCCGGTCATTGCCGGACGGTGACCGTCACCCTCCGATAGAGACGATCCAGATCCCTACTGCGATGTAGAGGGCTCCTGCGATCACCTGCCAGAAGGCTCTCGGGTTCGCCTCCGGTCGCAGGCCCTTGCGAAGCCGTTCCATCGGATCCTGGGCTCTGCCGGAGCGCCGCTGCAGGTGTTCCTGCTCTTCCTCGTCGACGCGGCGCCCACCGAACATGCCCCCTACGGCGCCGATCCCGAGACTCGTGTAGCCACCGCCGGAGGCGCCGCCGGCAAGGAGCAGAACGATCCCCAGCATCACGATCGTGTACCCGGTCGCGCTCCAGAGACCGCTCCCCATCAACAACCCAATGAGCAGGCCGAAGGCTCCCGCAGCTCCGAGACCGATCGCGAAGACGGCGACGTACTCGGGGATCCTGTCCCGCAGCGGAAGCACCTCGTTGTCGGCATGCTCATCGTGATACATGGGAGCGGAAGGTACCCGATCCTGCCCTGATACCTTGCTCCTCGTGAATCACCGAACTCGCGCTTCCATCGGCCTGACCGGCGCCGCATTCCTCTTCGGCGCCACTTTCGTCGTGATCAAGGAAGCGGTCGAAGTCCTTCCTCCTCTCGCCTTCGTCGGCTGGCGGTTTCTCCTCGGTGCGGCGGCGCTCTTCATCTTCGCTCGGCCCCGTGGAACGCAGGTGTGGATCGACGGAACGGCTGCAGGAGTCCTCCTGTGGGCGGGGTATGTGACGCAGACAATGGGCCTCGCTGGGACGTCGGCCTCGAACTCGGGCCTCATCACCGGTCTCTACGTGGTATTCACGCCGCTCCTCGCTGCAACCGTTCGCCGGCAGCGTCCGGCCATAGCAACCGTGGGCGGCGCCACCTTGTCCGTGGTGGGACTCGGATTGCTCACCATCACAGCAGGTTTCCATCTCAACAGCGGCGACGTCCTCACGGTCGTCTGTGCCGTTGCGTTCGCGGCGCACATCGTCCTGTTGTCGTACCTCGCTCCCCGCCATGCCGTCGTGCCGTTCACCGCTGTGCAGTTGCTCGTCGTGGCCGTGCTGTCACTCCTCGCCTCGGCGATCTTCGAGGGCTTCCCTCTCCCCAGCGTGTCCGTGCTCCCGGCGTTGATCGGCACGGGGGTTGTCGTCAGCGGAGGCGCGTTCATGATGCAGGTGGCGGCGCAACGGGTTCTTGGTCCGAGCCGCACGGCGATCATCCTCAGTGCCGAACCCGTCTTCGCCGCGGCGACGGCGGCCATCGTTCTCGGCGAGAGGCTCTCGGCGAGAGGATGGCTCGGAGCAGCGCTCATCATGATCGGCGTCTATGTGGTCCTTGCTCTCTCGCCACCCGAACAGGCGGATCTCGTCGCTGCTGAGGCCGTCAGCGAGGCTCACTAGGCGTTGCAGACGACTCCCGGTTGCGCGATTCGAAGTAGCGGATCCCACGCAAGCACAGTCCGATCGTCCCCAGCGCGACGAAGAGCACTCCCAAGAGGAGGAGGAACAGTTCGGGGCCGGCGAAGTACGACGTGGAGCAGGCTCCGAGCCCTTCCGGACAGAGGCCCCAGCCCGAACCCCCTCCTGCGAGGTCGGCGATCACGAGCAGCGGCACGAGCGCTGCCGCCACCACGACGGCGACGGCGACACCGAGCAGGATGCGGAGCACAGCAAGCACAGGTGCAGAGTACCCGGTGGCGCAGATTGGGCCGGCTCGGCACACCCATCCGCTCGCTGCTACGGTCGAATGCCACTCATGTCATTCTCCACGACTCACTCCCCGAGTTCTCCCCCTGCTGGGTATCACATCGAGTCCTTCAGCGACGACGAGCGCCGGGTTCTCGAGCAGTTCTTCACGAACGTCGATGGACCCGTCTTCGGGATCACGAACCTTCCAGAGGTGGTGAAGGGCGCCCTTTTCGCCCGTTACAGCCGTTCCCCCGACTCGGTTCGTCGGCTCTTTCTCAACGAGTTCGTGGCAGACCCCGACCTCGGGGTCCAGGCGATTGCACAAGCGCCGGACGGTGACGACTCGCTCGTCGGCCTCCAGCAGGCCCGTGGCCTCTACGACCGTGTGTTCACCCAGTTCGGAGACGACTCGGTCGCCCAACTCGGCGGGGCGCACCTCGCCTGCGAGCAAGCGTCGAACATCCTCACGAAGGTTCTCGAGTGGGGCCGGCTCGCCTCCTACCTCGAGCAGTCGACTCGCTACATCTTCTACGACCGCAAGCTCGGTGGCCGGTACCGGTATCACGTGCCGGGCGAGCTCGTCGGAACGGATCTCGAAGACGACTACCGCTCGACGATGGACTGGATCTTCGACACGTACTCGGCGCTCATCGGCCGTGCCGTTCCGTACTACGAGTCGCTCTTTCCCAAGCAGGACGGCGACTCGAACATGGTGTGGCGGTCGACGATTCGGGCCAAAGCCTGCGACGACTTGCGCGGGCTCCTCCCCGCATCGACCACGTCCAACGTCGGGATCTTCGCCAGTGGCCAGGCGTACGAGATGCTCCTTCTGAGGATGCGGGCGCACCCCCTTGCTGAAGTGCGCGCGTACAGCGATCTCATGCTCGGCGAATTGCGCGAGATGATCCCCTCGTTCCTCGCCCGTGTTGACGTCGAGAACCGCGGCGGCGCGTGGAGCGGCTACCTCGAGTCCGTCGCGTCATCCCTCGAAGCGCGAGCCGTCGAGGTCGGGCTCACCCCTGACGAGCGCCCGGTCGTCAAGCTCGTCGACTTCGATCCCGACGGAGAGATGAAGGTCGCAGCGGCCGCGCTCTACGCCGTCACCGATCTGCCGGACGATCAACTCCTCGCCTATGTGCGCTCATTGCCGGTGGATGACCGAGCGAGGATCATCCAAACGGCTGTTGGAGAACGCGGGAACCGGCGTCACAAACCCGGCCGGGCCATGGAGCGGACCTCGTACCGCTTCGACGTGCTGTCTGACTACGGAATCTTCCGGGACCTTCAGCGGCATCGGCTCCTGACGATCGAGTGGCAGCGCCTCTCCCCCACCCATGGCTACATCACACCCGAGGCGATCGGCGACATCGACGCCATCGACGCGTGGGAAGAGGTCATGGAGCGCACCGGCGGTCTCTACGACCGGATCGCCGACGCGCATGGGCCGGTCGTGGCGCAGTACGCCGTGCCGTTCGCCTTCAAGGTCCGCTACTACATCGACATGAACGCTCGCGAAGCGTTCCACTTCCTCGAACTGCGCAGCCAGCCATCCGGTCATCCCGGGTACCGCAAGGTCGCTCAGGAGATGCACCGCCTCATTCGCGATGAGGCCGGCCACCGGGTCATCGCAGATGCGATGAAGTACGTCGACCACGGCATGTACGACCTGGCCCGACTCGAAGAGGAGCGCCGCACGGCAGCGAAGCGAGCCGCCCTCGGCCTCGAGGACTAGCTCAACGTCGATGTCACCGATCTGAAGCGAACGAACTCCGGCGCATCCACGAGCCGACGGCATACGTCGCCATCGCCGTGATCATGACCGAGGCCCACAGCACCCAGAATGCAGACAAGGCTGCAACACCGGGATCAGCGAGCAGTCCCAGTGTCATGTAGACCGTGAAGAGGACTGCTGAGAGAACTGCGAACCGCCGAGCCACAAATCCGCGGCTGTTCGATACGGTCTGCACAACTCCCGACACCAGAGGACTCGCCTGAATCGCTGTTTGAGCCATACGCATTGATCGACCGAGATCAACCCATCCTTGAGCGTGTTTCTCACCCCATGTCTTGAACCTTGATTCTTGGCGCCTGTTTCTCACCTCTCGGGTTTCTTGTCACACCCACCCCATACAATCGAACACATGTTCGACACGATGGTTGATGAGATGATCGGCACGGCTGCTGCCTCCCAGATGCGGGGTATCCCGTCTGGCCTCGACGAGATGGAGCCGGGCCCGTTCCTCGCCATCGTGTTATCCGGCATCGACCCCGACACACTCTCCGGTTTCGACCGCATCACCGTCATACGCGCCCGTACCCGTCTCGTCTCGCACTACGCAGCAGAGCTCTATGGCGACATGGCAGGACTCGTCGACTCCTTTCGACACGAAGAAGGCTGCGACCGCCAGAGCGCAGCCGAGGGAGCCGCGTACGAATTGCGCGCAGCGTTGCGCCTCACCCGCCGTGCAGCCGACGTCGAACTCAGTTTCGCTCTCGACCTGCGCGACCGGCTTCCGAGAGTTCTTGATGCCCTGTCGAAGGGTCTGATCGATCAGCGCAGGGCGAGAACGATTGTGTGGCAGACGACCCACCTCGACGACGAGGAGGCTCGTGCCGTTGTGGACCGGATCATCGACCAGGCTCCCAGCCTCACTACCGGCCAGTTGATGGCCCGCATCCGCAAGCTATGTACCGAGGTTGATCCTGGGGCCGCCCTACAGCGGTATCGAGAGTCGATCGCGGATCGACGTGTCATCATGGATCCGACCGAAGCGGGTACCGCAAACCTGATGGGTTTCGATCTGCCACCGCACAAGGTCTCAGCTGCCAGACACCGCATCAACGAACTGGCCAAGACGCTGCGGGGTCCCGGCGAGGCACGGACGATGGACCAGCTCCGTGCCGACGTCTACCTCGACCTGCTCTGCGGTGAACACAACGCTGGGAGAGGCGGCGTCGTCGACATCCGCGTCGACCTCAACACCCTCGTCGAGTTGAACGACCATCCCGGAGACCTCGCCGGATACGGACCCATCGTCTCGGACATCACACGCAACGTCGTCGACGACAACCACGACGCCGAGTGGCGCTACACCATCACCAACAACGGCAAGCCGGTCGCCGTCGGAACCACCCGCAGAAGACCGAACAGGGGACAGAAACGTCTCATCGAAGCCGCCCACCCAACCTGCGTCTTCCCCGGATGCCGCATCCCCGCCACCCAATGCGACCTCGACCACACCACCGCGTGGGCCGACGGCGGACCCACCGACACCGAGAACCTCGCCCCGCTCTGCCGACACGACCACCGACTCAAACACGAAGCCGGCTGGACCTACAAGATCCTCCCCAACGGCGACACCGAATGGACCAGCCCCCTCGACCACACCTACACCACACGAGGGCGATCACCGTAGGGCACGGCAACGGCGGAATGCCGGACTACTCCTTCAACGAAATTCGCAGTACCAGAGCATCGTCCTCAACGGCCCACTCCGCCCGACCGACGAGCGAATAGTCCATGTAGTCGTTCTCAGCGCTCTCGATCCACGTGCGTCGAGCATCGCCCTCGAGCGGCGGGATCCCGCGCTCCTTCACGGCCACCGCCCGCTCGCGGAATCGGGCGAGGAACTCGTCGATGTTCAACTGTGCCATCGGGACTCCTCAACGTCGTTGCCGGCAGCGTACCCGACTGATCAGGCGCCCGGCGCTCGACGACGCGGAGCCGGGACTACGCTCGTCTCATGCTCGATCGGCGGCTGCTCCTCGTGTCCGGCAAGGGCGGCGTGGGCAAGTCGGCCATCGCTGCGGCCCTTGCCACCCTCGCGGCGCGGCAAGGGAAGCGAGTCCTCGCCCTGGCGATGACCGAACAGACCGGCCTCGCCGCTCACCTCGGTGTCGATGCGCTCCCCTACCAGCCGGCGCGCATCAGGCCCGGCCTCTTCGGCGCAGCGATCGACCGATCGAACGCCCTCGACGAGTACTTGAAGCTCCAGCTACGCGTGCCGAGTGCGATGCCGACGGGTCAGCTCTCCCGGGCGTTGAGCGTCCTCGTCGACACCGCCCCAGGCGTTCGCGAGATCATCACGATGGGGAAACCCATCTACGAGGTGTGGCGAGAAGAATGGGATCTCATCGTCGCCGACGCACCGCCGCTCGGCCAGCTCCAGTCGTACCTCGACGCACCGAACACAATCACCGGCCTCGTGCCAACCGGAGCCGTTCGCGAACAGGCCGGACGGCTCGCCAAGACCCTCTCGGACCCGAGGACGAGCGCTCTGTTGCTCGTCACGACGCCCGAGGAACTCGCCATTCACGAGACTCGGGAAGCCACGGCGGAGATCGACGAACGGCGCCAAGTGCTCATCGCAGGAGTCTGGGCGAACCGCGTCCTCGATCCGCTCCCCGTTGATCACGACGCGATCACTGCGCTTCCGGATGGGCCGGCGCGCTCTGCGGGACTCCTCCACTCGGGCCTCGCCGCGGCTCAGGGTCCATGGCTCGATGCCATACCGTCCGACCCTCGCATCCCGCTGCTCTTCGGGCTGCGCACACCTGCCGAGGTCAGCGCCCAACTCGCCGACCTTTGTGAGAGGTGCGTATGAGACGTGCGCCGCAGACCGTGATCGTCACCGGTGCAGGCGGCGTCGGGAAGACGACGATCTCGGCCGCCACTGCCATACAGCTCGCGGGACCCGATCGGCGCACGCTCGTAATGACGGTCGACCCGGCCAAACGCCTCGCCGACGCGCTCGACCTCCACTCACTCTCGAATGAGCCGTCGCCCGTGCCCGGAGTAGCCGGCCTCTGGGCCTCGACCCTCGACGTCACGGCCTCGTGGGAAGCAGTGATCCACCGCTACAGCGATCCCGACGTCGCCGAACGCCTCCTCGAGAACCCGTTCTTCCGCGCCATCGCCGACCGGTTCCCTGCCGCTCAGTCCTTCGCTGCGGCAGAGACCATGTCAACGCTCATCGAGTCCGGGGCTTGGCAAGCCATCGTCATCGACACTCCACCGTCCGCCGGAGGGCTCGACTTCTTCCTCGCGCCGTCGCAGACGGCAGACCTCATCGGGGGGAAGCTGCTCCACTGGATCACCGGCGCACAGCTCCCGGGAAGACGCTTCCTCTACCGATTCACCGGACGCCCCATCCTCAAGATCGCGGACACGGTGCTCGGGGGCCCTCTCCTCGAGGACGTTGCGGAATTCCTGCTCGACCTACGCACGATGTATGAGCGGCTATCGGCTCGGGCGGCCACGATTCAACGCCATCAGCAACGAGCGACAACGGTGGTCGCCACAACAGCGGACCCGGCACCGATGGCAGAGGTACTGCGATTCTTCGAGGAGTTGACAGAGGTGAAGGTCGAACCAGACGCCGTGATCCTCAACCGCAGCCTCCCACTCGAGTGGGCTGACGCCGCGAGGCGGCCGCTACGCGGCATCCCGGACCCGGATACGCGCTCCACCCTCAAGGCCAACCTCGTGCGATGGGGAGGAGAAGCTCGGCGCCAAGCGACGGCGATGGAAAGCCTCGCCGGAAGGTACGGCGTTCCTCTGTTTGCGGTCCCCTGGGTCGCCGAACCGCCGACGAGCGTTGAGAGCCTCTCTCGGCTCCTCAACGACGTGCAGGGCCTCGACGAACTGATAGAGGGCCCCTGAAGCCCTCTGCCTGTTGCCTGCCGCTCACATCACGACGGACGGACCGAGTAGCTCGCGTAGCTCTGCGAAGAGCGCCGACCTCGGCTCGACCCGGTGCTGGTCGTCGAGTTGGAGGACTCGTTCACCGTCGTCGGAGGTCATGTGGACAAAGACGCTCGCGTTCCCCGGGTGGTTGGCGAGGACCTCGCGCAGGTTCTCAACCATCGATCGAGACATTCGCGTCGCAGGAACTCTCAACCGCACGATCGACTCGGCATCGAACCGCGGCTCTCTCACTTGCTGGCCGATCATCTTGACGTCGTCACCGCGATGATCCACTCGTCCGGTCACGACGAGGACCGCATCCTCGCGGATGAGGGGACCAAATTCCGCAACAGTTCTCGGGAAGCACACGATCTCGATGGACCCCTGGAGGCCCTCGAGCGCGAAGAAGTACATCGGGTCGCCCGCCTTCGTGTAGCGGGTGTTGATCGATCCAACGACGCCGCCGATCGTTGCCGTCGTCTTGTCCTCCATCTCCCACATGCCCGGGATCGATGTGGAGCACATTGCTTCGATCGTCTTCTCGATCCCGAGGAGCGGGTGATCCGAGACGTAGAGGCCGAGCATCTCCTTCTCGAAGCCGAGCTTCACCTTCTTGTCCCATTCCAGAGCGGGCGCCGAGAACTCCACATGCTCCGGTCCCCCGTTGTCACCGCCGAAGAGGCTGTACTGCCCCATCTCCTCCGCACGCCTGCGAGTGAGGGTCGCATCGAGCGTGGTCGCAGCGACTTCGAGGAGTCCGCGGCGACTGTGGTCGAGAGAGTCGAAAGCACCCGCCTTGATGAGCGATTCCACCGTCCGCTTGTTGAGGACGCTCACGTCAACACGGTCGACGAAGTCGGAGAAGTCCTCGAATCGGCCTTCTCCGTCTCGCTCCGCGACGATCTGTGCAACGACCGCTTCGCCAACGTTCCTCACCGCCGAAAGCCCGAATGAAATCGAACCGTCCACAGCAACGAAGTCCGATTCCGAGACGTTGACGTCGGGGACATGAACGGGGATCCCCATGATCCGGCACTCGTGAAGGTAGACCGCGGTCTTGTCCTTGTCGCGCTTGACCGACGTGAGGAGCGCCGCCATGTACTCGGCTGGATAGTGCGCCTTGAGCCACGCGGTTTGGTACGCGACGTAGGCGTACGCGGCGGAGTGCGACTTGTTGAATCCGTATCCGGCGAAGTGCTCGATGAAGCTGAAGAGATCCTTGCCGAGCTTCTCCGGGTGCCCTCCCTCAACGCAGCCGGCGACGAACTTCTCCTGCTGCTCCCTCATGACGGCCGGGATCTTCTTCCCCATGGCCTTGCGGAGCATGTCGGCCTCAGCCATGGAGAATCCGGCCATCTTCTGCGCCGTCTCCATGACCTGCTCTTGGTAGACCATGATCCCGAATGTGTCACCGAGAACGTCTTCGAGATCGCTGTGGGGGAACTCGACCTCTGCCTTCCCGTTCTTCCGGTCGGCATATTCGAGATGCATCCCTGCACCGAGCGGTCCCGGCCGGTAGAGGGCGTTGAGAGCTACGAGGTGGTCGAACACCTCCGGCTTCAAGTTGCGCATGAGGGCCCGCATCGGCCCCCCCTCGAACTGGAACACGCCCATCGAGTCCCCTCGCTGGAGCATCTCGAACACACGAGGGTCATCGAGCGGAACATCGTCGATGTCGGGACGTGTGCCGGTGGTGCGTTCGATGAGCTCGAGTGCCCGTTCGATCGTCGTGAGGTTCCGGAGGCCGAGGAAGTCCATCTTGAGCAGCCCGAGCGCTTCGACGCCGTGCATCTCGTACTGGGTGACGATCTCGGCGCCGTCACCCTTCCGCTGCACCGGGACCACGTCGGTGAGTGGCTCGGGAGAGATGACGACCGCGGCTGCGTGGATCGAGTCCTGCCGGCGCAGACCTTCAAGGCCTCGCGCCGTCTCAACGACATCACGGGTGATCGCATCGGACGAGTAGAGCTCGCGGAGCCCCGCCGCCGCCGTGTAGTGGTCCCGGGCGGCCTGCTCCCCCTCGCGTCCGGGATCGACCAGACACTGCTCGAGCGTCGCGTCTTTGCCGAGGATGGCAGGAGGCATGAGCTTCGCGGCACGGTCGCCGACCCCGTACGGATGGCCGAGCACGCGCGCCGCGTCCCGGATCGCCTGTTTCCCCTTGATCGTCGAGAAGGTGATGATCTGCGCCACGTGGTCCGATCCGTAGCGTTCGGCGCAGTAGCGGATCATCTCGCCCCGGTAGCGCTCGTCGAAGTCCATGTCGATATCGGGCATCTGGCGCCTCCCCGGATTGAGGAATCGCTCGAAGATGAGCCCGTACTCGATCGGGTCGAGGCCGGTGATCTCGAGGCAGTAGGCAACGATCGAACCCGCTGCGCTGCCGCGCCCCGGACCCGTCCGAATCCTGCGCTCACGGGCGTGACGGATGAGGTCCCACACGATGAGGAAGTAGGCGCTGAATCCCATCTCCGCGATGACCCGTAGCTCATACTCGATGCGCTCCGAGACGGTCTCATCGAGCTCGCCGTAGCGCATCCGGGCGCCCTCGAAGACCAGCTGACGAAGGTGGCTGTTCTCGTCCGTGCCCTCGGGAACCGGGAAATGCGGCAGGAGGATGTGATCGAACTCGAGCTTGACGTCGACCCGCTCCGCGATGAGGAGCGTGTTGTCGGTCGCACCCGGGTATCGCTCCTCCGGGAAGAGATCGCGCATCTCCCGTGCCGTCTTGATGTAGAACTCCTCGGACTGGAACCGGAATCGGTCCTCGTCGCTCTTGTTCGCTCCGGTCTGGATACAGAGGAGGACGTCGTGCGCCTCGGACTCGTGTGCGTACGTGTAGTGCGAGTCGTTGGATGCGAGGAGCGGAGCGTCGATGTCCGTCGCTATCTGAAGCAGATCGTCCATGATCCGCTGCTGTCCGGCGATGCCGTGGTCCTGGATCTCGATGAACCAGTTCTCTTTCCCGAAGATGTCCTGGTACATCGCGGCGGCCTCGACCGCTCCCGCGTAGTCCCGCACCTGGCCGACGTTGCCTTCCTCGTTCGAGCCGTCCGGGGCAAGCAGCTGCGGGACGTGCCCGCCGAGGCAGCCGGATGCCGCGATGAGCCCCTCGCTGTACTCGGAGAGCAGCTCGGTATCCATTCGGGGCTTGTAGTAGAAGCCCTCGAGGTAGGCGCGGGACGCAAGCCGCATGAGATTGCGGTACCCCGTCTCGTTCTCGGCAAGCAGCGTCATGTGATACCGCTTGTCCTCGCGCCGTGGCGGACGGTCGAATCGGGATCCGGGAGTGAGATATGCCTCGATGCCCAGCACCGGCTTCACCCCGGCGGCGGTGGCAGCCTTGTAGAAATCGACGACGCCGTAGAGGACGCCGTGATCGGTGATCGCCATCGCCGGTTGTTCATCCGCTGCCGCAGCGCGCACCATGTCCTTGACGCGAGCCGCGCCGTCGAGCATCGAGAACTCGGAGTGGACATGGAGATGGGCGAAACGGTCGCGACTCAACAGCGGCTCCTGGCGGACACCCTCGGAAGGGAACTACAGCTATGTAAGCATGGGGCGCGCAGCCATGCGAAGCGGCCCTGCTCTCGTACTGCTCACCGCCTATCCTGACAGCTACCCCCTTGAAGGAGCACCATGCGCATCGGAATTCTCACCGGCGGCGGCGACGTTCCCGGTCTCAACCCGTCGATCAAGTCGGTCGTCACACGCGTGGCGGACGGCGGTCACCAGGTCGTCGGGATCCGCCGCGGCTGGGCAGGTCTCCTCAACGCGAATCCCGCCGATCCACAGTCGATGGAAGAGCACTTCCTCGATCTGGACCCGGGCGTCGTGCGAACCATCGACAGGAGCGGCGGTACCTTCCTCCACACGAGCCGCACGAATCCCGCGAGAGTGCGCCGCGAGGAGTACCCGTCGTTCCTCGGTGATCCGCCCGAGGGCGATGGCCCGTTCGACGTAACGGACCACGTGCTTCGCGTTCTCGAGGCGAAGAAGATCGACGTCCTCATCCCCATCGGCGGCGATGACACGCTTTCGTACGGGCTCCGCATGCACGAGGAGGGCATCCCCGTCATCGCCATCCCCAAGACGATGGACAACGACGTACACGGCACCGACTACTGCATCGGTTTCTCCACGGCGGTCACGCGCGGCGTCGAGTTCATCCACAACCTCAGGACGAGCACGGGAAGTCACGAGCGGATCGCGATCGTCGAGTTGTTCGGCCGCTACTCCGGTGAGACGTCACTTGTCACTGCGTACCTCGCCGACGTCGACCGTGCACTCATCTCTGAGGTCCCGTTCGACATCGATCGGCTCGCGGAATTGATCATGCGCGACAAGCGGAGCAACCCGTCGAATTACGCGATGCTGACAATCTCGGAGGGAGCGACCATCAAAGGCGGAGAGATGGCACTCTCCGGTGAAGCCGACGCGTACGGGCACCGCAAGCTCGGCGGCGTTGGGGAGATCACCGGCCAGCTCCTCAAAGAGAGAACCGGTCAAGGCATCATCAACCAAACGGTCGGCTACCTCATGCGGTCGGGACGTCCCGACTCGCTCGACCTCATGGTGGCGCGCAACTACGCGGTGATGGCGGCAGACCTCGCCCTCGAACGCGCGTCCGGCCGGATGGTCTCGCTGCGTGGGGGCACGTACACGCACGTCCCGATCTCCGTAACCGGGGAGGGCGTGAAACGCGTTGACGTGACCGAACTGTACGATGCCGAAGGCTATCGGCCGAAGGTTCGCCACGTCACCGGCAAGCCGATGTTCCTCTACTAGAGCCGAGTTCGGGAGAGCAGATTCATGAGCGTCATTGGAGTCCTCACCGCGGGCGGAGATTGCCCGGGCCTCAACGCCGTGATCCGCGGCGTCGTCGCACGCGCAGACGAGCGCGACTCAGAGGTTCTGGGTATTCGCAACGGCTGGGAAGGCCTCATGAGCGGCCACACGGTGCCCCTCAACCGCGACGCGGTACGCGGCATCCTCACCCGCGGCGGCACCATCCTCGGCACGTCGAGGATGGATCCCTACGTCCACGGCGACGGGTTCGCTTCGTGCGAGAAGACCGTGAATGCGAATGGGATCGACAGCCTCATCGTCATCGGCGGGGACGGCACGCTTCGGTCGGCCCTCAAGCTCTCCGAAGAAGGCCTCCCGATCGTCGGCGTGCCGAAAACGATCGACAACGACATCTGCGGAACGGACATGACGTTCGGCTTCGACACGGCGGTGGGCATCGCGACCGAGGCGATCGACCGTCTCGCCACGACGGCCGAGGCGCACAACCGAGTCATCGTCGTTGAGGTCATGGGACGCTCAAAAGGCTGGATCGCAACGTACGCCGGCATCGCCGGCGGCGCCGACGCCATCATCGTCCCCGAATACGAGTACGACATCGACGACGTCGTGAAGACGTTGCGCAAGCGGCATCGGAAGGGCATGAAATACTCGATCGTCGTCGTCGCCGAAGGCGTCGCTCCGCCCCCCGGCTACGAGCCCGTCGAGCAGAAGAAGGATGCGTTCGGTTTTGACCGTCTCGGTGGCGTCGGATACCTCATCGCGGCAGCGATTGAGGACCGTACCGGCTTCGAAGCGCGCGTCTCGGTGCTCGGACACGTCCAACGCGGCGGCACGCCGTCCGCGTTCGATCGTGTGCTCGCAACGCGTCTGGGCGTCGGAGCGGCAGATCTCGCTCTCGACGGCGCGTCGGGTGTCATGGTGGCATTGCGCTCCATGAACATCGAGGCGGTACCGCTCAGCGAAGCCGTCGATTCGATTCGCGGCGTGCCCGAGGATCTCTTCTCCACGGCGAAGGCGTTCTTTGGCTGACGCCAGTAGAAAGTAAGAAGTAGAAAGAGAGAAGCGGGGCGAGACCGATCCGGTATCGCTCCCCTGTCTCTCTAGTCGCTACTTGTCACGTGCCGATCGGTGGGCGCTTCTTCGGACCGGCCTTCTTCCGCGCCGGCTCTTCGTCGCTTCGCTCTGGAGCGCTCTCGGCCGCTTCAACCAGCTCGGCGAAGGCTGCGAGGATCGTTTCACCGAACACGTCGAGATCGGGCATGACTTCGTAGTCACCGTTGAGGCCCCACGCCACGGTCCCGTGGTACGAGAACATCGCGAGACCAATGCCGTGGCTCTGCCAGAGCGGCACGAGCGGATACGTCGCCTCGAGTCTCGAGTCGAGGAAGTAGAGCGGGAACTGGGGCCCCGGCACATTGGTCACCGTCATGTTGAACGGACGAGCGTTCGCGGCGAGTCGGGCTCCGAGAGCAACGAGCGTTGCCGGAGCGCCGGTCGAGACCCGGACGAGGGTCGCCGCCCCAAGAGCCTGATTCGACTCCTTCAGTCTCTCGGTCTCTGCCCGGACCGTGGCGAGCCGGCTCACCGGGTCGGGATCGTCGATCGGCAGCGGCGCCAGCCACATCGCCACCTGGTTCCCGAGCGTGCCTCGCTGGTCTTGGCTCCGAACGCTCACCGGGGCCATGACCCGGAACTCGATCCCGCGCAGATCCTTCTCTTCCAAACCCCGATGGTTGGTGAGAAACCGTCGCACAGCTCCTGCGACGGTTGCGAGGAAGACGTCGTTGACGGTTCCTCCGAGTTTGTTCTTCACTGTCTTGACGTCGGCGAGCGGTATCTCAACCCACTCGAACCGGCGTCCCGGGCCGATATCACCGTTGATCGGTGTCTTCCCGGTCGGTACGAGCCAGCCCGACGCGAGCGATGCACCGACGGCCTGAAGGCGATTCCCGAATCGATCGGCGAGGTCGGTGGCGTTGCCTGTGATCCTGCGAACGTTGCGAATCGCTCCGATCGACTCAGAGATCCTCCTCGTCGTCTCCCGCACGAGCAGCTCGGTGCCGTTCGGGGCGGGGCGAGGCTCGTAGGCAGGCCCGGGAATGATCTCCGTCGCCGGGGCGAGGGACATGAGCACGGCCATGAGATCGACACCGGACATGCCGTCGATCATGCAATGGTGGATCTTCGTGACGATGGCGAACCGATCGTGGTCCAGTCCTTCGACCACCACCATCTCCCACATCGGCTTCGACCGATCGAGTTGCTGGGACATGATCCGGCCGGCGATCCGCTTCAGCTGCTCGTCCGTACCGGGGTGCGGCAGCGCGATGTGGCGTATGTGGTAGTCGATGTTGAAGTGATCGTCGTCGACCCACACCGGGTGCTGCTCGATCGGGATGGTCGCGAGGCGCTGCCGGTACCGCGGGATCATGTGCAGCTTCGAGTCGATGAAGGCCTTCAACCTCTCGACATCGATGCCACCCTCTTCGCGCGCGAGGGTGCCGGCATAGAAGATCGTCACGGCACCAACGTGCATGTGCGTGGCGCGCGCCTCGAGAGCGAGGAACGAGTGATCGAGATCTGAGAGGCGCTCGTAGTGGACCGACATCGTTCTTCCTTACCTCTGGTCGGGTCAGAGTCTGGCACGACTGGGGTGGTCTATGCAGAGCGAGGGATCGCTCCGCTATCGGGCTCGCCGAGGGAGCGCAACGAGTCGGCGAGATCCGCCGGCAGTTCGGCGTGCACAGTCACGGCTCCCGATCCGGAAGGATGATCGAACGTGAGACTCATGGCGTGGAGCCACGTTCGCCCCGGGTCCCCGGCCGTCGCCTTGCCCGGCCCGTAGACCGGGTCCCCGACGACGGGGTGGTCGATCGCACGCATGTGAACGCGGATCTGGTGGGTTCTCCCGGTCTCGAGGCGCACAGTGAGGAGCGAGACCTCGTGATCTTCCCAGTCCGCAATGCGCCGGTAGTGCGTTCTCGCTGTTCTCCCGTGAACAATGACGGTCATCCGGGTCGGGTGAGCCGGATCGCGGGCCACCGGCGCATCGATCGTCCCGGTTGCGTTCGTGAACCGCCCCGCCACGAGTGTGCGGTACTGCCGCGTGATCGTTCGCTCCTTCAATGCGGCCTGCAGCTCATCGAACGAATCAGGCGTCTTCGCTATGAGGAGCAGCCCGGACGTGTCACGATCGATCCGGTGCACGATGCCCCAGCGCCGCTCCTCGCCGAGCTGTGCCAGGTCCGGGATTCGCGCCAGTAGGCCGTTGGCGAGCGTTCCCCCGGGTCGGCCCGCTCCCGGATGGACGACGACGCCCGCAGGCTTGTCCACGACGACCACCACGTCATCTTCGTAGGCAATGCCGAACTCGACCGTGTCGTCCGGCACGACGGGCAATTCATCGATCGAGAGCAGAACCTCAATCACGTCGCCTTCGGTGAGTCGCTCCGATGCGGAGAGCTTCCGGCCGCCGCGCTTGACGCCACCGTCATCGACGGCGGACCGGGCGACTCGCCTGCTCACGCCAAGGAGAACCGCTACGACACGATCTGTCCGCTCGCCGGCGAGCTCAGCGGGGACGATGACGCTCTCGCTCATCGTCGGAGAAACGCGCCGAGGAGCAGAAGCCCGACACCGACGTTGATAGCGATGTCGGCGACGTTGAACGTTGCGAACCACGGCACATTGATGAAGTCCACGACCGCCCCGTCGAGGAACCCATCCCCTCGGAAGAGCCGGTCGGCGAGGTTGCCGACCGCCCCGCCGAGCACGAGACCGAGGGCCACCGCATCGAGGCGATGACCCGCCTCGCGTAGAGCGAAGAAGATCATGACGACGACGCCGATGACGACGACGCCGATGATCACTCCCCCCTTGGCAAAGAGTGAGAACGATGCTCCGGTGTTGAAGACGAGTCGGAGGTTGAGGAATCCGTCGAAGACGACGATTTGGCCATCGGCGAGCGCCTTCAACGCCCAGGCCTTCGTCACCTGGTCGGCGATGACAATCGCGACGGCTATGACAACAGCGAAGAGCCTGAGGCTCAGCGCCGAGACGCCGCCTCGACCGTCGTCGTCGCGTACGGCAGGGCGTCGAGCCTCGCCACCGGAATCGGGTCCTCGGTCACTTCGCATATCCCGTAGAGGCCCTTCTCCATCCGATCCTGTGCGTGGAGCACCTTTGTGAGGAGCTCCTTCGCGTTCTCTTCGATGGAGATATCCATCTCCATCTCGAGAGCGAGCGAGCCCCCATCGGCGTTGTCGGGGTCCGGGTTGTGCTCCGAAGCGCTCTCCGCGAGCCGTCCGGCTTCTCGCTGCCGGTCGATCTCTTCGAGCATGCCTTCGAGACGCTCCCGCTCGTCTTCGAGCCTGCGTCTAAACCGTTCGAGTGTCGACGGTGCCAACTGCCTGGCCATGGGCCCCTCCGATTTCGGCGAGGATCATACCAATGACTGGCAACTCCGAGGCACCTATCCACGAAGTGCCGCCTTCACACCGTTGAGATCGACGCCCCGCAAGAGAATCATCTTGGTCCGAGACGTCGCTCCCCGATCAAGCTCCGCCCGTCCCCCGCACAGCCCCTCGAGGAGATCGCAGACGGCACGATTCGCTCGACCACCCTCCGGAGGCGCCGCGACGCGCACCCTGATCGCATCACCATGCCGTCCCTTCACCTCTGTTCGCGACGCTCCGGGTACAACGAGGACACGGACCGTCACTCCTTCCGGATGTGAGGCAATGGGCTCCATGCCGTCAACGTACTCGTCGGCGAAGCGTAAGCCCTCAACAACTACCCCGTGCTGGTACGCTCGCGATTGCAGAGACGGGGACGAGTTTCCGGTGGCCCCGTGGCATCAGCGATCCGACGACGGTGAGAGGTCGGAGCCACGCACCGGAAGACATCACCCCTGAGCAGCGGGAAGAACTCGGCAGCGCCGAACTAGACCCCGCCGGTTCTCCGCCGATACGGAGTCAACGAGCGGCCGGTGTTCGCACCGGCAAGCCGGGTGGTACCGCGGGCCACCTCGTCCCGGCGCCAGAGACAACGCCGGAGGACCCGTGACAGACCAACAACCCGCTTCCAGCTTCTCCCGGGCGGCCCCGGGTGTCGATCTCCCCGACCTCGACGCACGGGTCCTCGCGCTGTGGGATGAGATCGACGCCTTTCGCACGTCGGTCGAGATGCGCCCACCCGAGTCCGAGTACACGTTCTACGACGGTCCTCCGTTTGCCACAGGGAGCCCCCACTACGGCCACATCCTCCAGGGCGTCGTAAAGGACATCGTGCCCCGCTACTGGACAATGCGCGGGCACCGTGTCGAGCGCCGCTTCGGCTGGGACACGCACGGCCTCCCCGTCGAGATGGAGGTTCAGAAACGTCTCGGCGTCTCCGGTCCCCGGGAGATCGAGGAGCTCGGTGTTGCGCGGTTCAACGAAGCGGCGAGGGAGCTCGTCGAGCACACGACGACCGACTGGTACGACGTCACGCGGCGCATCGGTCGATGGGTCGACTTCGAAGATGACTACAAGACCATGGACGTCGAGTTCATGGAGTCGGTGTGGTGGGGATTCAAACAGCTCTGGGACAAGGGCCTCGTCTACAAGGCGTTCAAGGTCCTCCCCTATTCGTGGGGAGCGACCACGTCGTTGTCGAATTTCGAGGTCAATCTCGGCGGATACCGCGACGTTGAGGATCCATCGATCACGCTCCGGCTGCGCGTCACCGAAGGCAACGAGCACGCCGAACCAGGCGACTACCTCCTCGTCTGGACGACGACCCCGTGGACGCTGCCGGGGAACCTGGCCGTGGCCGTCGGTGTGGACATCGACTACGTCCGCGTCGAGGACGACGGCGATCACTATTGGATCGCCCGCGAGCGTGTCGGAGATGTCTGGGACTCGGAAGGTGTTGCCACGGTCGGGTCCGCTTCCGGCTCCGACCTCCTCGGCGTCGAGTATGAGCCGCCGTTCCCGCACTTCGAAGGCGAACGGGAGAACGGAGCGTTTCGCGTCGTGGCGATGGACGAGGTAACGACCGAAGACGGCACCGGCCTTGTTCACACCGCTCCCGCGTACGGCGAAGCCGACTTCCTCGCCCTCCAGGCCGCCGAGATCGACGCACTCGTCGATCCGATCGACTTCGAGGCTCGCTTCACCGATGAGGTGCCGGAGGTCGCCGGACTCCACGTCAAAGCGGCCGATCCC
The DNA here is from genome assembly GCA_039715165.1 of Actinomycetota bacterium. Classification (GTDB taxonomy): domain Bacteria; phylum Actinomycetota; class Acidimicrobiia; order Spongiisociales; family UBA5794; genus JAHEEL01. Next base: position 19,067 of record JBDLHX010000005.1, on the reverse strand, counting down.
GTGCTCATGGATCTCCTACGCGAACGCGGTGTGCTCATCCACTCCGGGACGATCACACACAGCTACCCGTTCTGCTGGCGCACGGACACGCCGCTCATCTACAAGGCCATCCCGAGCTGGTACGTCAACGTCGAATCGATCAAGGATCGAATGGTCGAGCTGAACAACACGATCCGCTGGGTCCCCGACTACGTCGGCGCGCGGCGTTTCGGCAACTGGCTCGAAGACGCGCGGGACTACGCAATCTCCCGCAACCGTTTCTGGGGCACGACGATCCCGATCTGGGAATGCGACACGTGCGAAGCCACTGTCTGCGTCGGCTCCCGCGAAGAGCTCGAATCGTTCAGCGGTGTCTGGACCGACGACCTCCACAAACACATCCTCGACCCGATCACCTGGTCATGCAACGCATGCGACGGCACGATGACGCGCGTCCCGGAAGTCCTCGACACCTGGTTCGACTCGGGTTCGATGCCGTACGCCCAGGTCCACTACCCGTTCGAGAACAAGGAACGCTTCGAACGCGGGTTCCCGGCCAACTTCATCGCAGAAGGCCTCGACCAGACCCGCGGCTGGTTCTACACGTTGCTGATCCTGGCGACCGGGATCTTCGACAAGGCCCCGTTCCAGAACTGTGTGGTCACCGGCCTCGTTCTCGCAGAGGACGGCAGGAAGATGTCGAAGAGCCTGAAGAACTACCCGGATCCAACACACGTCATCGATGAGTTCGGAGCGGACGCGCTGCGGGCCTATCTCATCAACTCGCCGGTCGTGCGAGCCGACCCGTTGCGCTTCTCCGAAGAGGGCGTGCGCGAGGTCGTGCGGACCGTGCTCTTCCCCTGGTGGAACGCCTTCTCGTTCTTCACGACATACGCGGATGCCGACCGAATCACCGATGCCGACCTGGCTGCGGCCCCGCCCGTCGCCGAGCGCCCGGAGATCGACCGCTGGATCCTCTCGGTGCTCCAGAGCCTCATCGCGAACGTGAACCGGGAGATGGAGGCATACCGGCTCTTCGCCGTGATCCAGCCCATCATCGGCTTCGTCGGGCACCTGACGAACTGGTACATCCGGCGTTCCCGACGCCGGTTCTGGTCCCATCGCGGCGGTGCCGACGAAACCGACAAACTCGCCGCGTTCGCGACGCTCCACGAGGTGCTCCTCACGTTCGCGCAGGTCGCCGCACCGGTGCTGCCGTTCATGGCCGAGGACATCTACCAGCGTCTCGCCCGACCGAACGACACGGGAGCCGTTCCCAGCGTGCACCTGCTCGACTACCCGGAGGCGGAGACGGCGCTCATCGACGCCGATCTGGAGGCTGCGATGGCCGCCACGAGGACCGTCGTGAACCTCGGGCGCGGGCTCAGGAAGCGCAACGAGCTGAGGGTACGCCAGCCCCTCAGCCGCGTCACGATCGTGACCCGGGACTCGGGTCTGCGAGCCGCTGTGCAAACCCACACGGGGCTCATCGCCGAGGAGCTGAACGTCCGGACAGTCGATGTTGATACCGACGAGGCCGATCTCGTCGAGCTGTCAGCGAAGGCAGACTTCAAGCGTCTCGGCCCGAGATTCGGGAAGGAGACGGGCAGGATCGCGGGAGCGATCGCCGCTCTCCCGCACGGTGACGTGGTTCGACTCCTGGACGACGGGGCACTCGTCGTTGGTGGCGCCGATCTCACGATCGACGATGTCGTCGTGACCCGCTCACCCCGTGAAGGCACCGTGGTCGCCACGGAGGGACCGATCACGGTGGCACTCGACGTCGCGCTCACACCGGAGCTGATCGCAGAGGGCATCGCGAGGGAGCTCGTCAACCGGATTCAAGGCCTGAGGCGTTCTTTGGGTTTGGCCGTCACGGATCGCGTTCGCGTGTCGTGGAACTCCTCCGACGAGACGATCAGCGACGCATTCGCGACCTACGGGTCATTCATCGCGGGCGAGGTGCTCGCCACCGAGACCGCCAGGGACGAGTCGATCGTGTCGGAGCCGATCGCGATCGACGGACTCTCCGTCCGCATCGTCGTCTTCCCAGTGCCCGCCGGCTCCTAACAGACGATTGTCCGCAGGAGCCCGATCCCGAGGATGAGGATGAGGGGCGAGAGGTCGAGGGCGGCTCCGCCGATTCTCACCGGTGGGATGACCGACCGGATCGGGCTCATCACCGGCTCGATCCCTCTCGAGAGCGCGTCATAGAGGCGCCGGACCGGGTGGTCCCACCCGACACGGCCGAACGCCACGACGTAGCTCAAGACGATCCAGGCGATGATGACCCAGCTCGCGAGTCCAAGAACGAGGCAGACGAGGTCCATCACATCTCAGCTCGTGCGGTAGAGGCCGAGGGCCGAAAGTCGGTCGAGTTCGTCGCTGCTCACGGAGACGCCGGCCGGGGTGACGAGGATGACGCCTTGTGAGATCTTCGCCATCTTGCCATCGAGCGCATAGGTGAGCCCGGACGTGAAGTCGACGAGCCGGCGCACCATCTCGGGCTCGGTGGAACGCAGATCGAGCACGAGTCCGCGACCCGCGCGGATGCCGTCCGCAAGCACCTGGGCGTCCGAGAAATTGCGCGCGGCGATGACTTCGACCTCGGGAGCGGGTCGCTGCATCGGATCGAGGGGACTGGGTGGCTGGCTCCCCGACTGGACGTAGACGCCGGCTTCTTGGTGCTCCCACGACGAGTGTCGCCGCTGCGACGACGGCGGATCGACGCGGCGGCCGACGACCGTTCCCGGCGGCCGGGCAGTGACCACTCGCGGCGCTTCGCCGCTGCCGCCAACGGGCGGCGCCGTTCCGGCACCGGCCGAATCGCCTTCGGTTTCGTCGTCGACGAGACCGAGGTAGAAGAGCGTCTTTTGCCAGAACGTTGCCATTGTCAATCCCCAGATTCTTCGCGGTTCGTGGGTTCAAAGATAGCCCGTCCTACGCGAACGATGCTTGCACCCTCTTCGACCGCGACCTCGAAGTCATCGGTCATCCCCATCGACAGCTCGACCGCTCCCGGATGGTGCTCTCGGATCGTCTCACGGAGCTCACGCAGAGCCACGAACCATCGCCGAGCCTGCTCGGCCTCCTCTACCTGCGGCGGGATGATCATGAGACCGTGCACGGCAACACCACCCGCCGCGAGATGATCGGCTGCTGCTAGGACATCGCCCGGAGCGAAACCGTGCTTCTGCGGCTCCGCTCCGATGTTCACCTCGATGAGCACCGGAGGGGGATTCTCGAGGCGTTCCCAGGTTTCGGCCAATCTCTGACGATCGAGCGAGTGGAGCAAGACGATCGACGGCGCAATCGCCTTGATCGCCCGTCGCTGCACATTGCCGACGAAGTGCCACTCGATGTCGTCCGGCAGGTTGCTCGCCAACCGATCCGTGAGTCCGTCCGGACGATTCTCCCCGAACGCCCGCTGACCGGCGTCGTACATCTCGAGCACGGCTGCGTCCGACCGACCCTTCGACACGGCGAGGAGCTTCACCTCCGCCGGGTCCCGTCCAACCCGGCGAGCCGCCGCAGCGATTCGCCGCCGTACGGTGGTCAATCCTTCGGTAGCCATGCCACAGCAATCTGTCGTCTGGTGGTTCCGTCCCGACGGTAGGACCAGTAGTCGGTCTCGGTGAACGTACAGATGCCGGAGTGCCACACGTCGAGGCCGTCGAGCTGGTCGGTTGCGGCAGACCACAGATCGACGCTCCGGGTTGAGAACGTTGTCGTGGCCCCGTAGCCACTCAGCACGCTCGCGACGTCATCGCCAACCTCGTAGCAGCACGGCCCGATAGATGGCCCGATGGCTGCGCGTCTCGGTGTGTCTCCGAGTGCTCGCATGGCGTCGAGGGCGGCGGGTATCACTCCTGCGACGACCCCGCGCCATCCGGCATGGATCACGCCGACCGAATGGTCGCCCTCGACGACGATCGGCACGCAGTCCGCGGTCGCGACAACGAGAGGGAGGCCGCGGACGTCCGTGACGATGGCGTCACCGTTGCCCGCGAGCCCCGGGCCGGTCACCCGGCGGACGACCTTGCCGTGAACCTGGTTCAAATACGCCCAGTCGTCTCGAATGCCGAGAGCGGACGAGAGACGGGCCCTCGCAGAAGGATCGTCCCGACCGTTCCCCTCGACTCCTCGGCCGAAGGCGGCACCGCGGAAGCCCGCGGGCCGGATCATCCCTGAACGAAGCCGGGGATCTCCATCTCATCGGTCCCCGCGTCGTGGCGGCTCGGTTCGTCGGACTGCGGGTGTACGACGGGCACGGAGACGGTCGGAGCCGAGGTGAACGCACTGCGCCCCTCCTCGCGCTCGAAGCCCGCAGCAATGACCGTCACACGCATCTCGTCACCGAGGGTGTCGTCGACGACGGCACCGAAGATGATGTTCGCGTCTCCATCCGAATGGTCCGCGACGATCGCTGCCGCGGTTGACAATTCGTGGAGAGTCATGTCGGCCGGACCCGCGATCGACAGGAGCACGCCGCGGGCACCGTCCATCGAGGTCTCGAGCAGCGGACTGGAAATCGCCTTCTCGGCTGCCTGCATGGCCCGGCTGTCGCCGGTGGACTGACCGATCCCCATGACGGCCGATCCGGCCTCCGCCATGACGGTCTTCACATCAGCGAAGTCGACATTGATGAGACCCGGTGTCGTGATGAGGTCGGTGATGCCTTTCACACCGTTCGTGAGGATCTCGTCTGCCATCTTGAACGCGTCGACGACCGCCGTGTTTTGATCGGCGATCTCGAGGAGGCGCTCGTTCGGAATGATGATGAGCGTGTCGACTGCCTGCTTGAGCGTCTGGATTCCCTGCTCCGCTGCCACCGAGCGGCGCCGGCCCTCAAAGCCGAACGGACGGGTCACGACGCCAACGGTGAGCGCTCCGAGCGACTTCGCCACCTCGGCGACGACCGGAGCGGCACCCGTGCCGGTTCCGCCGCCTTCGCCGGCCGTGATGAAGACCATGTCGGCGCCGGTGAGTGCGTCTTCGATCTCTGCGCGGTGTTCATCAGCGGCTTCGCGCCCGACCTCCGGATTGGCGCCGGCGCCGAGACCCCTCGTCGAATCGCGACCGATGTCCAGCTTGAGGTCGGCGTCAGACATGATGAGCGCCTGGGCGTCCGTGTTCAGAGCTATGAACTCCACGCCACCAACGCCGGCCTCGATCATGCGGTTGACGGCGTTGACGCCGCCGCCACCCACACCGACCACCTTGATGACGGCCAGATACGTGTGAGGAGTGAGTTTCGGATCGGTCATGTGCTGGGCCTCCCGCGCAGGTAGTCCGAAGGTTAGTCCGAAGGTTGAGTGTCTTGCGAAGTCTCATTCTCAACGTCCAGTTGAGATTGAGGTGGCCCCACCGCAGGTCGCGTCGGAGCGGTCACATCGATGCGGCTCCCCTCTTCGATGTCGGAGGCGATGAGCGCTTCGACAGCGGCGGCCTTCAATGCCATCTCGAGGGGTCGGCCGAGCACGACATCGAATCCCGCCACGTCCGCCGCAAGCCTGTCACCGTTGACATTGACCGTCGCGGTTCGCCGCAGCGAAGGTGGGAGCGCCGCGACGAATTCGATGGCCGCGAGCGTGGTCGCGTCCGTGACGCGTTCACCGGGTCGACGTGCTCCGACCTGTTCGGCTTCGATGCGAGGCGGGATCGAACCGCCGTCGACAACCTCCACGAACACGCCGTCTTGCGCTGTCGCAAACTCGCCGTCGGCCGTGTGAACGACGACGAGTGGTGCGCGTTCGATGACGTGGATCTCGACCGTCCCCGGCCATGAGACGACAACGTCGGCCACCGCGATCCAAGGGTCGGCGAGGAGCGCTGCCTCGACCGGTCCGCCCCGCGTCGAGATCGTCGCGATGCCGGGGACGATGCCGAGACGGCGCGCGGTGGCTTCCGGATTCGTTCGTTCGGCGCCGGTCACCGTCACGGTCTGGATGGCGAGCAGCGGGGAAGTGAAGGTCCAGACCGTTGCGCCGATCAGGCCGGTGACGAGCACGAGCCAGAGGAGCCATCGAAGACGGCCGCGAGCGCGCTCCTCGGTGATCTCGTGCCGACGCTCGGCGATCTTGCGGTCCATCGTGTTCATGTCGCGGCCCCCGGGCCCATCTCTTCGTCGCCGGTCGAATCGAATGTTCCGGCGAATCGAATCTCCGGTACGAGCCAGACCCCGGTCGCCTCTCCGACCTTGCGCCGTACGGCCCACACGAGATTCCACACGTCTTGTGCAGTGGCATGATCGTCTGCAACGAGAAAATTGGCGTGCATTTCCGATACGGCAACCGCTCCGCGTCGGTACCCCTTGAGATCGAGGGCATCGATGAGCCGACCTGCCGCGTCACCCGGCGGGTTCTTGAACACGGACCCCGCGTTGAACGTTCCTCCCGGTTGGTGCTCCTTCCGCCACCGCGTGATCTCGCGTATCCGGCGTTCGGCGGTCTCAATAGCGCAGGGCTCGGTGTCGAAGCGCGCGGCAACGACGATGTCATCGGCCCCGATGTTCGAATGCCGGTAGCCGAGTTCGAGTTGTGACGGCGTTCGATCGGTCGCGGTTCCGGTTCTACGGTCGACGACCCGCGCAGTGATGAGGTGAGCGGCCGTGTCCGAGCCGTGCCCACCTGCATTCATCGTCACCGCACCGCCGACACTGCCGGGGATTCCTGCGTAGAACTCGAGTCCGCAACGGCCCGCGTCCGCTGAGGCCCTCGCGACGCGTGGCAGCGGAGCGGCTCCACCGGCGGAAACAGTTCCATCCTCGGCAACGTCGACCGCCAGGAATGTGCCGGCGAGACGCAGAACGAGCCCGTCGAACCCAGTGTCGGAAATGAGCAGGTTGCTTCCGCGACCGAGAACGAGCACTTCGCAGTCGGCCGGAACCGCTCGAAGCACGTCACGCAGGTGTGTCTCGTCGGCGGCTTCGACGAACCAGGACGCTGGTCCACCGAGCTTGTACGTCGTCAGCGGTCCGAGCCGAACGTCGGTCTCTACGCCGGGAACCGACGCCAGTTCGCTCGTCACGACCGGCCGCCTACGCAATCCGCGATCTCGGCCCAGATCGTGGCAACGTCACCTGCCCCCATGAGGATCACGGTGTCGCCTTGCTCGAGGGAGTCGCAGAGGTGGCCGGGGACTGCGCTGAGCCGCTCGACGTACTCCACTCCCCCGCCACTCGCTCGAACGGCTTCCGCGACGAGGCGTCCCGAAATCCCGGGTTGTGGCCGCTCGCCGGCTCCGTACACGTCGGTGACGACGACCCGGTCGGCCTCCGCGAGCGGTGAGCCGAACAAAGGGGCGAGGTTGGCCGTGCGGGTATAGCGATGCGGCTGGAACACGACCCAGAGCCGTCCTTGCGTCATCGAGCGGGCGGCAGCGATCGTTGAGGCCACCTCGGTCGGGTGATGGGCATAGTCGTCGATGATGGTGATCCCGGCGACGCGTGCTTTGGTCTCGAAGCGCCTGCGGACACCGCGAAACTCCTCGAGACCGGCAACGGCTTTGTCGACGTCGTAGCCGAGCTCACCGAAGAGAGCGACCACCCCGGCCGCGTTCCGAACGACGTGTATCCCCGGTTGCCCGAGACGGACACGGTGAGATCCGCCCGGCCCGCTCAGCGTGAAGGCCGAGGTCATGCCCATCTCAACGTCGCTGATCCGCCAGGTTGCATCATCGCTCGTCCCGTAGCCGATGACGTCTGCGCGCTCCGCGAGCCTGCGGACGCCGGCATCATCGACGCACCCGACGACCGGTCCGTTCGTTCCCACGGCGACCTGAGCGAAAGCCTCCTCGAGGGCCGTCACTGTGCCGTAGTGATCGAGATGATCGGCCTCGATATTCGTAACGCCGAGTCCGCGCAGGTGGAGATGCCGGAATGTTCCGAAGGCCTCGTCGGCTTCGAGCAGCAGGAGGTCTGGATCACCGAGGTGCGCGCCCGTGTTCAGATCCGCAATCTCCCCACCGACGATGAACGATGGGTCCGCGCCGCTCGCTCGCAGCGCAACAACCGCCATCGCCGTGCTCGACGTCTTCCCGTGCGTGCCGGAGAAGCCGACCGTATCAATGGCTTTCGTGACACCGCGGAGCAGCGCCGGTCGCCGCGCCGTTGGGACGCCCGCGCTCCGCGCTGCCTTCAGCTCCGGGTCCGACTCGGGCACGGCGGAGGACGCGACCACGACGTCGACATCGTTCATGCGGTCCGCGCGGTGCCCGATCCATGTCTCGACGCCGACGCCGCCGAGTGCATCGAGGACACCCGTCGGCTTGAGATCGGAGCCCGTGACCCGGATTCCACGCTGGGCGAGGAGCTTCGCGAGGGCCGACATGCCGGAACCGCCAATTCCGATGAGGTGGACGGATTCGATGTCGTCGAGGGTGATGCTGGGCGGTTCAAACACGGGCCACCTCCATGAGAACTTCTGCCACTCGTGTCGCCGAGTCCGGGCGGGCGACCGACCAGGCGGCACGCCGCATCTCCCCGAGCCGCGCGGAGTCCACAATGGCGGTCGAGAGCAATCCAGGGACCTCTGCGATGCGGTCTTGACCGACGATGAGCGCGCCGCCGGCCTGCTCGAGATCGCTTGCGTTGCGGGCCTGATACCCCTTTCCGGCGGGGAGGGGAACCACGATCGCCGGGGTCGCGGTTGCGGCGAGTTCGCTCACCGTCATTGCCCCGGCTCGTGAGAGCACGAGATCCGAAGCCGCATAGAAGTACTGCATCTCCGGCTCGAAAGGCGCGGTCGCCCATCCGGTCACGGTCGACGCCTCCGCCGCGACGCCGGTGTGGTGGTCGCTACCGGTGAGGTGGAGTACGGAGAACGCTCCCCCCGATTCAGCTACGAGCCGGGGCACGACCTCGTTGAGAGCGAGCGCTCCCAGGCTGCCTCCGAAGATGCCGATCACGGGCCGATCGGCCGGGAGGCCGTAGCGCTCCAAGGCCGAAGCTCTGAGCTCGTCGCGATCGAAGGCCTGGAATGCGGGGGCAAGCGGGTTTCCGACAACCTCTGCACCGGGAAGCCGCTCGAGCGCGGGTGCGAAGGCGACGAGCGTGCGTGCCGCCCGACGCGCGACGTAGCGGTTCGCGAGGCCGGGGACGGCGTTCTGCTCATGGATCACATAGGGCATCCCGACCTTGCGCGCACCCATCGCTGCCGGCACGCTCACGTAGCCTCCGAACACCGTGAGGACTCCGGGACGTCTTCGCTCGAGGTCTGCCGTCACGTCCGCAGCGGCGCGTCGAACCATGCCGGGGAGCTTCAGGTTGTCGGCGGTCATCGACCGGCGAAGTCCTCGAACCTCGAGCTGCACGAGCTCGAATCCCGCATCCGGCACGGCCGTCGTCTCGAGACGATCACCGCCGAAGAACACGATGTCCTCGTTCGGCACGCCCGAGGCGGCGAGGGCTCGCGCGACCGCGAGCGCCGGGTAGATGTGGCCTCCCGTGCCGGCCGCGGCGAATGCGAACGTCATCGGTCTGCCGGTTCTGCGGCTTTCGAACGCGAGATGTTCACGAGCATCCCGATTGCCGCGAGGCTGACGACCATCGCATTGGCTCCGGAAGAGACGAACGGGAGCGGCACGCCGGTGATGGGGAGCAGCGCTACGACGCCCCCGATGTTGATGAGGGCCTGGATCGTCAGCCATGACACGATCCCGACCGCAAGGAGGCGTCCAAACGTGTCGGGCGCGGTGAGAGCGATGCGCACGCCGACCACAACGAGCAGAGCAAACAGCACGATGATGAGCGAAGCCCCGACGAATCCGGTCTCCTCGCCGATGATGGCGTAGATGAAGTCGGTGTGGGCGTTCGGCAGGAACGACCATCGAGCACGACTGGCTCCGAGACCGACACCGAACAACCCTCCGGTGCCGAGGGCGACGAGGCTCTGCACCGCCTGGTGCCCCGTCCCGAGCGGGTCGGCGAACGGGTCGAGGAAGCTCGTGATGCGGGCTCTCCGGTACTCCATTGCGAACGCGCCCGAGACGGCGATCACGCTCGAGATGCCGGCGAGTCCGACGATGTACCCGATGGGAGCGGCGGACGCTACGAGAACGACGAAAGCCGTGGCTCCGATCAGCACCATCGTCCCGAAGTCGGGCTGAAGGATGAGAAGACTTGAGACGACGCTGAGAATGGCGATCACGGGGACCGCGAAGTGCGGGAGGGAGCCGAGAAGTCGATCCTTCTTCGCGAGCACGGCTGCGAGCAGGATCACGGTTGCGATCTTCGCGAACTCCGATGTCTGGATCGTGAATGGGCCGAAATCGATCCACCGCCGCGCACCGCCGCGCACGTCGCCGATCACGAGCGTCGCGATGAGACCCGCCACCGCTGTGATGAAGATCGGGAGCGCGAAGCGGCGGTAGATGCCATAGGGGATCTTTGCGAACACAACGAGTGCGCCAAGACCGATTCCGACCGCGATGACCTGACGTTTGAAGTAGAAGAGGTGGTCTCCGGTTGGGGTCGCTCGAATCGATACCACCGAACCGGCGGACAACATGGCACCGAGACCGACGATGAGCAGCATGACGACCGCCACGAGGAGCAGGACGGTGCGTCGATCGCTGAGATGCAGGCTGCGGGCGGCACGGCGCTCGTGAATCGCTTCTCGGACGGACGGCCGCTCGGCCTGGGCTTCAATCGTCCGCTCAGTTGTGGCGGGCTCGTTCATGCCGGTAGCTTGGTCGAACGGTACGGCGCGGCCCGTCATTTCGCCGCTCCTAACGCTCGCACGAGGTCGGCGAAGCGCTCCCCTCTCTCCGCATACGACGAGAACTCGTCGAAGCTCGCGCACCCCGGAGCAAGGAGCACGGTGTCACCCGGACGGGCAATCAATTCGGCCTCCTGCACCGCCTCGGCAAGATCTCCGACAACGGTCACAGGCCGATCAATGCTGCCTGCTACCGATGGCGCCGCCTCACCGAATGCGATGACGTGGCGAACAGACTTCGAGGCGATCGTCGAGAGGTCGAGATCCTTGTTGCGTCCGCCGGCGAGGAGCACAACGCTCGGGTACGCCTCGGCCGCTGCGCGAGCCGCGTGCGGATTCGTGGCCTTCGAGTCGTCGACCCATGTCACGCCGTTCCTCGTGGTCACCGTTCGCCGCCGATGGGGCCCCGGAGCGAATGTTCCAGTGACCGAGGCAATGCCCTCGGTGGTCGCCCCAACCGCTGAAGCGACGACGGCCGCTATCGCGAGGTCGACAACCCACGACGGATCGGTCGTCGAGAGCGGAAGGATCTTCCCGGCAAGGGCCAGGCCGCTATCGACCGGTCCGACGCCCCCGGTTGGTGCGGCATGTCCGCTCACAGGGAGCGCCCGGCACTGCGCGCTTCCAGCGAGCCGCGCCGCACCTTCGTCGTCGGAGTCGAATGCGAGCGTCTCGTTCGGCTCCATGTTCTCGAAGATGCGTGACTTCGCGTCCGCATAGGCGGCAACGGTTCCGTGCCAGTCGAGGTGATCGGCGGCAACGTTGATGATCCCTGCAGCAACCGGATGGAAGCGATCAACGAAGCGGAGCTGGAAGCTCGACGCTTCGAGCACGACGACAGAGGCCGGCGCCTCTCCAAGGTCGCAGATCGGTGTGCCGATGTTCCCGGCGGCGACGGCCGAGACGCCGCTGGCGTTGAGCATCGCAGCAATCGCCGTCGTCACCGTGGTCTTGCCATTCGTACCGGTGATCGCGACATACGGCACGGTGAGGCGACGGGTGCCGAATTCGAGCTCGCTGATGATCTCCACATTGGATCGCAGTGCCGCCTGAATCGGCTCCGAGCCTTCGGGGAATCCGGGCGATGCGACAACGAGGTCGATGCGCTTGAGGAGGTGGTCGGCCCAGGCCCCCGAGTGGACGGTGTAGCCCTCCTCGCGCAGTGGGATCGTCGCCTTCGCCGACCGATCGTAGACCGCAACCTTGTATCCGAGACGGGCCGCGAGATGCGCGGCGGAGACCCCGCTCAGTGCAGCTCCGAGGACGAGGACGTTCACGGAGTCACTCCCCCTGAAACGTTGATCCAATCCGCGTAGAAGACGCCCACGCCGAGAGCGACCATGATCCCGGCGAGGATCCAGAAGCGAATGATGACCATCGTCTCGGGCCATCCCTTGAGCTCGAAGTGATGATGGATTGGGGCCATCCGGAAGATCCGCCGGCCGAAGACCCTGAAGGCGAAGACCTGACCGATGACCGACACCGTCTCCATGACGTAGAGGCCACCGAGCAGCACGAGGAGGAGATGGGTGTTGGTGACGAGGGCGAGAGCGGCGAGCGCCCCGCCGAACGCCTGGGATCCGGTGTCACCCATGAAGATCTTCGCGGGCGCGGCGTTCCACCAGAGGAAACCGAGCGCCGCTCCGACCACCGCGGCAGCGAAGCGGGCGATGTCGAGGGCACCGGCTCCGCTGACCGCGTAGTCGACGATGTTTCTCCATTGCCAGAAGGCGATCAACATGTAGGCCCCGAAGACGAGCGCCGCAGAGCCGGCAACGAGCCCGTCGAGCCCATCGGTCAGGTTCACGGCGTTCGCCGTCGCCGTCAGCATGAGGAGGACGAGGAGGAAGTAGAGGATGGGGCCGAGATCGATCCCTAGCGACCTCACGAACGACAGCTCAGTCGACACACCGATCTGGCCGGCCCACCAGGCGAACGTGACGGCCACGATGAGCTGGCCGAGGAACTTCCACCGTTTCGACAGGCCCTGGTTGTGCTTCCGCGCGTACTTCACGAAATCATCGAGGAAGCCGATGAAGCCCATCCCGACAAAGGCGAGAACGGCGAGAAGCCCCTCAGGAGCGAACGAGTGGATCTCGAGGTCGAAGCCCTGCCCGGGGGTGAAGACCTTGAGGTGAGACGCTGTGTAGCCGAGCAGCGCGCCGAAGATGACGACGAGCCCGCCCATCGTCGGCGTGCCCCGCTTGTGCATGTGCCCCTGTACGTCCTCCTGAATGAACTGGCCGATGCTGCGGCCCCGGAGGAAGCGAATCGCGAGCGGCGTCACGAGGATCGTGAAGAGGAAGGCGATCGTCGCTGAGACGAGGAGTTGACTCATGAGCTTGCCTCCTCCACGAGTCGCTCAGCGAGCCCTTCGAGGCCCACGGCGCGAGATGCCTTGACGAGCACGACGTCGCCGGTTGCGACGCGGCCGGTGATGAACTCGAACGCCTCATCGGCGCTCTGAACGTTCGATCCCTGCGCTGCCACGGCGAGCCCGTGGTCGGGACCGACGGTCACGAGGGTCTCGAATTCGAGATCGGCGGCGAGGAGGCCAACGCGTTCATGCTCCTCCTCGGTGATCGAACCGAGTTCGGCCATCTCTCCGAGTACGGCGTGAGAACGTCCCGGCATGGATGCAACCGTATTGAGGGCGGCGGTCATCGATGTTGGGTTCGCGTTGTATGAGTCATTGACGACGGTGAACCGGCCCGGATGGATCTCCATGCGCCATGGGGATGCGACGGCGTTCGCCATCGCGACCAAGGCGGTCTCCGGGTCGATGCCGATCGCCACGGCGGCACCCAGCGCAGCAGCGGCATTGTGGGCGTTGTGACTTCCCGACATTGCAAGGGTTACCGGGAATGAGCGGCCACAGGAGTGCATGTCGAAGGACGGTCGCCCTGCACCGTCGACAACGACGTTCGAGATTCTCACCGACGCGTCCCAACTCTCTCCGAACGTCACGGTCGGCCCCGGGTGCTCCCGTCTGAGGCGTGGCTCGTCGTCCGGGAGCACAGCGATCCCCCCGACCGCGAGGCCTTCGACGAGCTCCCACTTGCCGTCGGCGACTGCATCTCGCGAACCAAAGGTCTCGAAGTGGACGACGCCGAGGTTCGTGATCACGGCGACGTCGGGCAAGACGGCGGGCATGAGCCACTTGATGTGACCGAGGCCCCGGGAACCGACCTCGATCACGAGGGCCGTCGCGTCGCCCGGTGTGGACAGGACGGTCAGCGGGACGCCGACTTCGTTGTTGTAGGACTTGGGAGATGCCCACGATCCGGGAATCGCGGCTGCAAGGAGGTCCTTCGTCGACGTTTTGCCCGTCGATCCGGTGATCGCGATCACCGGTACGTCCAGCTCGCTTCTGCGATGGGCGGCGAGATCGCGAAGTGCTGTGGCGGTGTCCGCAACATCGATTCGAGGTACGAGGTCCACGTGCGTGCCCTGCTCGACGAGCGCCGCGACTGCTCCCGCCGCGACGGCGTCCGCGGCATAGTCGTGGCCATCGTGCACCTCGCCGCGCACCGCGACGAACACCGAACCGGGTTCGATAGATCGTGAGTCTGTTGAGATGGAGTGCACGGGCATCGTCGGATCGCCGTCGACCACTCCCCCCGTCGCCGCAGCGACCGTTGAGAGCGTCCAGTCCAAGAAGCCGTTCATGACGCCTCCCCGACAATCATCTCCAGCTCTTCGAGTATGACACCGCGATCGTCGAACGGTTCGATGACACCATCGACCTCTTGACCTGTCTCGTGCCCCTTGCCGAGAACGAGCACGAGATCTCCCCGCCTGGCTTCTCTGAGAGCATGGGCGATCGCGGCACGGCGATCAGGCTCTTCGACCACCGAGGTTGCATCCGACATCCCCGCCTTGACCGCTGTCATGATGGCCAGGGGATCTTCAGATCGCGGGTTGTCCGACGTCAGGACCGCGAGGTCGGCCTGGCCGGCGGCCCGACCCATCGCGGGACGCTTGTCGCGGTCGCGGTCGCCGCCGGCGCCGAAGACGACGATCACGCGGCGTGTTGCGATCCTGCGAGCACTGCCGACGACGGCCTCGACCGCATCGGGCGTGTGTGCGTAGTCCACGACGACGGTGACCTCGTTGGGCGCCTTGAGCCGTTCAAATCGCCCGGGGATCTCGCCGATCGAGGAGAGGCCCTCTGCGATCGCGCTCGCTGTGAGCCCGAGCTCTCGGGCGATACCGATGGCCACGAGCGCGTTCTGGATATTGAACCGTCCGGGGAGGGGGAGCACGACCGGGAAGCTCTCGGTCGCGGTCTCGACGACGAACCGAGAGCCTTCGATCGTCTCAACCAGCCCGGTCGCCGTGATGTCGGCGGGCTTGTCGAGGCCGACGGATGTGACCGGGAGATCGGCCGTGCCGGCTAGTCCAAAGCCGGCTGGATCGTCGATCGAGATCACAGCATGCTCCGCCCGGTCGGGGGTGAAGAGCCGCGCCTTGGTCGCGAAATAGGTCTCCATGTCACCGTGGAAGTCGAGGTGGTCCTCCGTCAGGTTCGTGAATGCCGCGACCCGGAAGTGGATGGCGTCGACGCGATGGAGTTCGATCGCGTGGCTCGAAACCTCGATTGCGGCGACATCGACGCCGGCCACCACCATGTCGGCGAGGAGACGTTGCAGATCAGACGCCTCCGGCGTCGTCCTCGCGACCGAGCGGGCCTGTTCCCCGATCCGGGCGCCCACGGTTCCCACTATGGCTGCCGTTCGACCGGCAGCAACGAGCATCTGCTCGACGAGGTGGGTCACGGTTGTCTTGCCGTTGGTTCCCGTGACACCGATGACCGGAATCCGAGAGGAGGGCTCCCCATAGACGACGGCTGCCGCCCACGGGAGCGCGGCTCGCGCGTCTGGAACGACGATCCGGCTTGGGGCGGCCTCACTGTGCTCGACGATGGCCGCCGCCGCGCCCTTGCTCAGAGCCATGTCGAGGAAGTCATGACCGTCTGAGATCTCACCGGGGATCGCTACGAAGAGGTCTCCGGACTCGACCATGCGCGAGTCGTGGGTCACGCCCGAGATCGGTACGTCGGGCCCGACCCGCTCGGCACCATTCGGCAGCCGTTCGGCGACGACGGAGAGCATGATCGACTCAGCCATTGCCGCCCTCACTCGGAGACACACCGAGCTGATGCAGCGCGGACTCCGCTATCTCTGCGAAGACCGGAGCGGCAGATGCGCCGCCGAACTTCAATTCGGTGCCGTCTGGGAGAGAGCCGGTCGGAGCGTCCAACACCACGACAACGACGATCTCCGGATCATCGATCGGCGCGATTCCGATGAACCATGCGATCGTCTGCGTTGTGCTGTACTCCCCCGTCTCGACGTTGAACTTGTTCGACGTACCCGTCTTGCCCCCGACCGGGAATTCGTCGAGAGCGGCCCGGGAGCCGGTTCCTCTCTCCACGACGCCGCTGAGCATCGACCGCATCGTGCGCGCCGTGCCAGGCGAGATGACCCGACGAGTCCGGGCCTCGGTAACGACGGACTCGCCGGCCGGATCGATGATCTCGCTGACGATGTGCGGTTCAACCCACTCACCGTCGTTCGCGATCGTCGCGAAGACCGCTGCCATCTGAAGTGGCGTTGCCCCGACGCCGTACCCGATCGCGGCGGACGGACCCGCGGTGGCCGAATGCCATTCGCTCACGTGATCGAGCCGTCCGGTTGACTCGCCTTGGAAGTCGATCGATGACGAACGTCCGAGGCCGAACTCATCGAGGTACCGGTAATGCGTCTCGTTCCCGAGTTGCCTCTGGATCTTGATGGTTCCAACGTTCGAAGACTGCGCAACGATATCTGCAACTGTCATAACGGATGGATGGTGCCCATGGTCGGTATACGTCTCGTCCGCCACGTCGATCTCGGGTGGCGTCTCGAACGTCGTGTCGGGACGAACGATGCCCTCTTCGAGGGCCGCCGCGACGGTGACGACCTTCAGAGTAGAGCCCGGCTCGTAGACATCGGACACGGCCCGGTTGCGGATCGTCGCCGGATCGAGGTTCGAGCGATCCATACCGTTGAACCCCGGCAGTGAGACCATCGCCAGGATCTCACCGGTCGAGGGAACGACGACGATCGCGGATCCGCCGAGCGCTCCTGAGTCGTCGATCGCCTTCTGAAGAGCCAATTCGGCGGCGTATTCGAGTTCACGATCGAGCGTGAGAACGACGTCGGAGCCGGGGACTGCCGGCTCGAGAAGGAACTCTCCTTGCGGGATCGCACGACCTGACTGATCGCGCTCGGCGACGAGCTTGCCGGCACGCCCGGAGAGCTCGGAGTCCATGATGGCCTCGATCCCTTCGATGCCGCTGGCGTCGTCGAGGCGGGTGAGGCCGATGACTGGGGCGGCGAGCGTGCCCGCCGGGTAGATGCGGAGCGGCTGGTCCTCGAACGAGAAGCCGACGAGATCGGCTTCTTCGATCGCAGCGAGTGCCCGGTCGGCGACCGCGTGCTCGAGGCCGCGAGCGACGTACACAAAGCTCCCGTCCTTGTCGAGCCGCCGAACGAGCTCGACATAATCGGTGCCGATGATCGGTGAGAGGATCGCCGCAGCTTCGGTCGGACGCTCGATGAGCGAAGGATTGGCAACGAGGGCCTTGCCGAAGACGGTAACGGCGAGCTCTCGACCATCGCGATCGAAGATCGTCCCGCGCTTGGGCTGGATGCTCTCGTGCCGGACCCTCTGGTTGAACCCGCGTTGGGCGAGTTCTTCGGCTCGTGCTCCCTGGATGTCGAATAGCTGGTACCCGACGACGCCCCACGCGAGAACGAACACGAGCCCAATCGTGATCACGCGTAGATCTGCAAAGCGCAGTGTGGTCCTCGTCATGTCAGCTCGCCCTCAGTGTGTCGCGACGAGTGACGAAGCGGCCGCCAGCGTTCGGCCTGCGCATCGTTGCCCTCCCCTGTCCGTCATGGTTGCTCGACGAGTAGTGCTCTCAGCTCCATCCAGCGATCCTCCGGACCGCCGATCGCTCCCGGCACCCCGGCGATCTCGATCGTGTAACGATCTTCGGGGTAGACGAGACCGAGGTCGGCGGCCCGTTGTGTGATCCGATCAGGAGCGTGGAGACGCGCGTGCTCGACGCGCAGGTCCCAGTGGAGCTCATACTCCGCCGCGATCTCGCGTTCGAACCGCTGCAGCTCGAATGCGGTGCGGTCGAGAGAGATGCGCGAGTAGATGACGGCAAAGAACGCGGCGACGGCCACAAGCGTGAAGATGAGCAACGGCCGGACGACGGGCCGCGTGTGCTGCCTCGACGCGACTCGCTGTGGAGCTGTTCGGGGGAAGACGCCGGCGGTCATGAGACCACCTTCTCGGCGACACGCAGGATGGCACTCCTCGCCCGCGGATTGCGAGCTACCTCATCTGCAGAGGGACGGAAGCGGCCGAGGTCGACGAGCTCCGGCTCGCGGCCGCACGTGCAGATGGGGAGGCCGGGAGGGCAGACGCAGTCCACGGTGCCCTCGGCGATCCGGCGCTTGACGATCCGATCTTCGAGAGAGTGGTAGGAGATCACGCAGAGCCTTCCACCTGGCCGGAGGAGAGAGATGGCGGCTTTGAGACCGTCCTCGAGCGCGTCGAGCTCGGCGTTCGTCGCAATTCGAAGGGCTTGGAACGTCTTCCTGGCCGGATGGCCCGCGCGACGCGCTGCGGCCGGTACAGCATTCGCGATGACTGAAGCGAGGGTCGCCGTGTCCTCGATCGGCCGAGCGGCAACGATGGCATCCGCGATTCGAGCGGCGTGGCGCTCCTCGCCGTATCGCCGGATGATGTCTCGGAGGGTCTCCCGATCGAGCTCGTTGACGAGCTCACCCGCGGGAGCAGCAGCATCCGGACCCATTCGCATGTCCACCGGACCGCGGCGGTGATACGAGAAACCACGCTCGGCCGTGTCGACCTGAAATGATGAGATGCCAAGGTCGAGAAGAACGCCGTCAACGGACCCAGAAACGACAAGTGGCTCGTCCAGCTCATCGCCGACGATCCGATCCATCTCCGAGAAGTTCCCCAGAACGATCCGCACTCGCGAGTCGGCCGGCGAATTGGCGATCGCATCCGGATCCCGGTCGATGCCGATGATCCGCACGTGCGGGTAGGCAGCAAGCAGCGCGCGCGAATGGCCTCCTCCTCCGAACGTTCCGTCGATGACGACGCCCCGGGCTGCCGGGGCGAGCATCTCGACGCACATGTCCGCGAGAACGGGTTCGTGATAGCTGCTCGTGGTCTGATCCATGGTCAGTCCCCCGGAACGCTGGCGCCAACATGGAAGCGGGCGGAGTAAGGGGCCTTCCAATTGGCATCCGGGGGACTGACCACAGGCCAGACCACTCGATC
>JBDLHX010000004.1:0-55520 GCA_039715165.1 Actinomycetota bacterium | reverse complement strand
ATCCCCAGGTGCATTCAGGGCGTGTCTTCGACAAGGGGGGTGCGGTACGCGAATTGCGGGGCGCGGGGCCGTTTGGGGAATGGTCCTGGACATCTCCACCCGACGGCGCGACGATGCCCTCATTGAGAGCGAAGCTCCTGCGGCGCCAAGCATCGGGTCCATAGACCCGCACCCATCGAGGTGAACTGGAACCAAGCGCACGCCGGGGGCTTCGCTTCCGTCTCTCCCACTTCACACGGCGCGCGATAGCCTGTCGAGAGATCATTCGGAAGGAGTCACCGCCATGCGCCGCCCAATCACGTTCCTCTTGATTGCGGCTCTTCTCCTTGCGTCGTGCGGTGGCAGCGACGAAGACGCCGTCGCCTCACTCTCGACCGTCGCGCCGTCCGAGACCACAACAACGGCGCCGTTCGACCAGGAACAGGCGCTCGTCGACTTCAGCGAATGCATGCGAGACCAGGGCGTCGATTTCCCGGATCCGATCGTCGACGCGAACGGGTACCCCCGGTTCGAGTTCGAAGCTCCCGAATCGATCGACCGCGACGCCCTCTTCGAGGCCGGTGAGAGCTGCCGGCATCTCATCGAGCAGGTCGTCCTCTCACTCCCCGACTTCGACTCCGCTGAGTTCAACGACACGTTCCTCGAGTATGCGGCGTGCATGCGCGATCACGGATTCGAGGACATGCCGGACAAGCTCGAATTCGGTGCGGTCATGCGGGGAGAAGAGCTCCCGTTCGACCCAACCGATCCGGCGTTCATCGCCGCGGACGAGCAATGCCGCGACATCTTTGCCGAGTTTCGCGCCGGGATCGGGAGCAGCGGCTAAGCGAGTCGTCGCGCCTGTCTACGTAATCGTCGGATAGACCCGAGCAGGGGCGATGGGAATCAGCCGGCGTCTTCGGCTGCGGCGGGCGGCTCGACGTGCGGCGACGGCTCCAGCGACCACGTTCCGTAGTCCTCTTCCACCGTGACGTCTGCCGTCGTGACTGCTTCAAAGAGCCAGTCGTTGACGGCGTCGAAGACGGCTCGCTCTTCCATGAGGAAGAGCACCTCGGCGGCCGTCGCGATGGTCCGGTCCTCGACCACGATGAAGTGGAACCCGAACTCGGACTCCACGGGCTCGGTGACCTCGCCGATCGGGGCGGCCATCGTCGCCTCGGCGAACTCGGGCACGTACCCGGCGGGAGACGCACACCCGAGCGAACCGCCGGCGGCGCCGGATCCGGTGTCGATGGAGACCTCCTGCGCGATCAGAGCGAAGTCCTCCCCGGCACCCAGTCGTTCGCCGACCGCGTCCGCCTCTTCCTCAGTCTCCACAAGGATGTGGGACGCACACACTTCGGCGTAGTCCATCGGGCTGGCATCGATCTCGGCCTGCGCGTCGTCGAGCGTCGGCTTCTCCACCGACTCACCGAGGTCGGCCGCAACGGCATCTTCGATCAGGAACTGCGTGGCGTAGCGTTCGAGCCCCGTCTCAGAGATGTTCTGCTCCGAGAGGAAGGTGTCGAGGTCACCGGCGTATCCGGTCTCGGCGAGAATCCCATCGATCTCCTCGGCGATCGCCTCCTCGCTCGCCTCGAAGCTGAGCTCTTCTGCGGCCCGGTGCTCGATCGCCGTCCACTGGATCATCGTGCTCAGGTAGCCGGCGAACTGCTCATCGGTGAACTCCCCGTCGATCTCGTAGAACATGCCCTCGACATCTCCAACGGTGATCTCCTCGGCGTCGACGTTCGCCGCAGTCGAAGATGATCCGCCGCACGCGGCAGCGGTCAGAGCAAGAACGGCGAGAAGCAGAAGTATGCGTTTCATTGGGTGGTTCCTTCGAAGAGCGTGCAGCGTGAGGCTAGGACACCGGCGACCACACCACCGTCGACGCTCCCAAGAATCAGATGAGAATGCTTCGGCGGCGCCACGATCGAGAACGGCCGTTCGGCACTTGACCGGGAGCGAACCATTGGGCAGAGTTGACGGTGAGGTGATGCCGTGAAGGATCCACGCAAGCCCACCCGGCGCAGGCGATTCCTCGAGAGCCAGAAGCTCCATGCGAGGAAGGCCGGACAGAGCGTCCGGATGCTGCGTCCGCAGCGAATCGGCAAAGACCAGGCCCAGGGCCACCACCACTGATCGGACTCCACTCGTCCAATCGGGGTCTCGGCGCGACATGTCGTGTCGAGAGCGTTTCGGCCCTTCTTGTCGGCTCTATGCTCTGTCAGCGTCGCGCCATGTGACCGGAAGGAACGCTGCATGAGAACCACCGCGAGACGATTGACGCCGATCCTGCTGACTCTCGCTCTGTTGGCCGCCGGGTGTGGAGGTGCGTCTGACGAGACCACGACCACAACCGTGGCGGACAGCAGCACGACGACCACGGCGGAGACGACGACCTCGACGGAGCAATCCGGCGCCGTGTCGGGGTTGAAGGGTGTGCGGGCGGCCGTCGTGCGGATCGTGAGCGAGGGCACCTTCGTCGATCCCGAGCGCGGAGCCAGCACCGTGTCCGGCTCCGGGTCGGGTTTCATCATCGATCCGAGCGGAATCGCCATCACGAACAACCACGTGGTGACCGGCGCAGCGTTCATCCAGGTCTACCTGGAAGGTGAGGACGAACCCAGAAACGCCAAGATTCTCGGCGTGTCTGAGTGCTCCGACCTGGCGGTCATCGACATCGACGGTGCGGGTCTCCCATATCTCGAGTGGTACGAAGGGGAGATCACCACCGGCATCGACGTGTATGCCGCGGGATTCCCACTCGGCGACCCGGAGTACACACTGACGGAAGGCATCGTGTCGAAGGAGAAAGCCGGCGGCGACACATCCTGGGCATCCGTCGACTCGGTCATTGAACACACGGCACGGATCCTCCCCGGAAACTCCGGAGGGCCGCTCGTCACCCCGGATGGACAAGTGGTGGGAATCAACTACGCCGGGATCAAAGACCTCGACATCAACAACGCGATCAGCCGCGACGAGGCAGCGAAGATCCTCGACGAACTCGTCGCCGGGCAAGATGTCGACTCGATCGGCGTGAACGGCACCGCCGGCGCCAACGACGAGATCTCCGGCATATGGGTCTCGGCCGTCGAATCCGGATCACCGTCGGCCAACATCGGGATCAACGGCGGCGACATCATCACCAAGATGGAGGGACTCGTCCTCGCCACCGACGCAACGATGGCGGACTACTGCGACATCCTCCGAACCCACAGCGCGGGCGACGCCCTCACGATCGAGATCCTGCGAACCAGTACAGGAGAGGTCCTCGAAGGAACCCTGAACGGTGACGAGGAACTGACGCTCGCCTTCTCGTTCGCCGAGGAACTCGGCGATGACGTTGCCGGCGACACCGGGGTCACCTACGAGTACACCGAAGTCCGGGACGAGGACGGGATCCTCGTCATGCAGGTGCCAACAACGTGGACAGACATCGACGGCAGGGGGTGGGACATCGACGGCACGATCGTCGGAAACGCGATCATCGCCACACCCGACTTCGACGGCTTCTACACCACGTGGACGACGCCGGGTGTCTTCTTCGGGGCGTCGCAGGTTCTCCTGGACGAGACCGACCCGGGTGACTTGCTCGATCTCTGGGAGTTCAGCGATTCGTGCACCTTCGACGCCACCTACGAATACGAGGATGCCGTCTACACAGGTGCGTACGATCTCTGGCTCAACTGCGACGGCACGGACACGGCATTCGTCGTGCTCGAGGCGTATCCGGCGGATGAGAGCTTCGTTGCTCTCGTCCAGGTGCAGATCGTGTCCGACGCGGACCTTGAAGCACTCGACGTGATTCTGGCGTCGTTCGACGTCTTGATGGGATGAGGTAGCAGGGCGCTCGAATCCCGGGACCCGAACCGGAGCACCGAGATTCCACTCCCTCGGTGTCACCGACACGGCCTGGCGTCGTGGATTCGACGCCGACCAGGTGACCAGACCAACGAATAGCCCGAACGGACCATTCGGACAACCATCCTCGCCTCGTAGACGCTCGATGCCGATGACATCGTTGAGACCATTGATCGATCGGCAATCAACGACAACAGGGGAACAGCGGGATGCGACTCCGCCGAGAACTCGTCGTTTTGACCGCAGTCGTGTTCGCCACGATCGCGGTAGCAGCCAATGTGTTCGCTGTGACGCGCGCTCACGAGGAGCAGGCACGTCTCTCCACAACCACCATGGTCTTCGCTCCCATCCCCGGCTACGAAACAACCGATCTCCCGGCAGCGGAACGACCCAACGACGACGATGGTGATCGTGCCGATGGAGCGCCACGGGGCAAGGCACCGGCAAACCACGGTCAAGCGGTGCGAGCATTCTTGCTCGAGTTGCACTCCATGGAGGCCCTCGACGGGCCCCCCGGCGCGCTCATACGAACAATCGCCAAGCCCGACGGCCGAGCAGCCGATGACCCTCCTCGCTCGGCACGAGCGCAGGAGAACCTCGACGCCAAGGAGAAGGATCCACCGGGTCGATCGCGGGACCACTGACCTCCAAGCCGGAACCGGTCCCGAAGCGCCATAATGGGTGGCGTTCCCCACACGAGCGGAGACGCCCCATGTACCAGGCATCGCAAGACCGATACGAACAGATGCCGTATGCACGCTGCGGCCGCAGCGGTCTCGATCTGCCCAAGATCGCCCTCGGCCTGTGGCAGAACTTCGGAAGCAGAGCGCCGCTGGAATCGGCGCGTGAGATGTTGCTCCGCTCCTTCGATCGCGGCATCACCCACTTCGATCTGGCCAACAACTACGGGCCTGAGTATGGAACCGCCGAAGAGAGCTTCGGTCGGGTCATGGCCACCGACCTCGCTCCGTATCGCGATGAGCTGATCATCTCGACGAAGGCCGGGTACGACATGTGGCCCGGCCCGTACGGGCAGGGCGGCGGAGGACGCAAGTACATGCTCGCAAGCCTCGACCAGAGCCTCTCGCGTATGGGCCTCGACTACGTGGACATCTTCTACTCGCATCGGTTCGACCCGACCACTCCGCTCGAGGAGACGATGGGTGCGCTCACCACGGCCGTGCAGCAAGGCAAGGCCCTGTACGTGGGCATCTCATCGTATGGGCCAACCAAAACGAGAGAGGCAGCCGCCTTGCTCCGCGACGCGGGGACGCCTTGTCTCATCCATCAACCGTCCTACTCAATGCTCAATCGGTGGATCGAAGATGGCCTCCTCGACGTCGTCGACGATGAGGGCATCGGCGTCATTGCGTTCTCACCGCTGGCCCAAGGCATGCTCACCAGCAAGTACCTCCAGGATGTGCCGAAAGACTCACGGGCGGCTGAGGATGCCTCACTCAGTAGGGGGTTCCTCAACGAGGAGAATCTCGGCAGGCTCCGGGCCTTGCATCAGATCGCACAACGGCGGGGTCAGACACTGGCACAGATGGCGATTGCGTGGGTGCTGCGAGACCCTCGGGTGACGACGGCGCTCGTCGGCGCGAGCCGCTGGTCGCAGATCGAGGACAGCCTCGGCGCACTCGAGAACCTGGCGTTCACAGAGGACGAACTCGCCGAGATCGACCGCCACGCTGTCGAGGGCGGCATCGATCTGTGGGCGACATCGAGTAGCCAAAGCTAGAAGCGGCAACACACCCCGAGGGTTACTTCGAACCGTCCGAGCCCTTCGGCGGCTCGGAGGTCGCAGGGGAGCCGCTGCCCGAACCCTCTGCGCCGGTGTCATTCTGCCCTGTGCCATCCCCACCGTGCGTGGTGGGGGTGTGGCCCGTCGAACCGTCGGATCCCGGCGTCGTCGTGACGCCGGTACCTTCTCCGGATCCCGCCTCTCCCGGCCCAGGATCCGGGGCGGTCTGCTTGCCATCCGACCGGCTCTGTTCTGAGATCTCCTGTTCGATCTGCTGCTTGTGGAGCTCTTGAGCACGCACCAAGCGGAGTTCTAGCTCAGCCGGTTCGGTGAGCTTCGCCGTGGCGGACTCGGCGCGCTGCACAGCATGTGTGACCTCGCTTCGATGAACGCGACGCTGCACGAGTTGCTCAACCTCTTCGATCCGGTGGGTTGCCTCGATCTTCGAATCGAAGAGACCCATCAGCCGCTCCGCTGCTTGCTTCACCGGATACAGCATCTCGCCGGGCACTGCATCGTCGGCAGCCACGGCCATCGCGGACGGAGCGAATACGACGAGAGCAGCGGCCATCGCCGCGATCCTGCGCCGCAGGCCGAATCCAGCCGGGAGCGGAGCCGACGGAGCCGACCGGATGGCGGTGGCTACCTCGGCGAGGTGGCGATGCATCGTCTCATCGCTAACCGCCAGCCGGTACGCCGACGAGAGCCGCTGCAACGGGTCCCTGGCACTCATGGGGAACTCCCCTCGCCCGCTCGCTCGAGCAGCGTCCGAAGTCGCTGCTCGGCGCGCCGAGTTGCCGCGTACACCGCAGGCCTGTTGCGTCCGACGATTCGCGCGATCTCATTCCCATCCATACCAACCACATGGCGAAGCACCAGGAGCGTCTGCTGGTCGTGTGTCAGCTCACCCATCGCCTCGGCAAGGTCCGAGTCGATGTCGAACCCAGGTGGGATCTCGGGTTCCACACCGACGTCGGGGACTTCGGGGGCGAGGTGTTCCGGGCGGCGCGACCTGCGCCGCAGTTCGTCGAGGCAGGTGAACCGGACGCTGCGGAACAACCATGCCCGCAGCGCCCGTCCGTCACCCTTGATCGTCGGAGCGGCCTTGACGAGTTCGAGGAATGCTTGCTGGACCGCATCTTCGGAGAAGCCGGCGTCATGCACCATCCCGTTCGCGAAGGACGCGAGATGATCGGCCGTGTGCTCGTAAGCAGTGGCAAACGCCGTCTCGCTGCGGGATCGGATGCCGTTCATGATTTCATCCAACTCCGGATACTCACTCACATGCCTCTGGACCGCCTCGATCGATGTCGCTTTAGATGAAGAGAGCGTGGAGGGGCCCAATCACGTTGGTCCACATCCAGCGCCACGCTTGACGGTACTGGTCACCCTCGCTACCGGATTCGAGCATCGCAGCGACTCGCTCCATGATCCGCTCCTGGACCTGAGCTCGTGTCTCTTCGCTCACCGGCACGCAGTCTGAGCCCGGGTCGGCGGCCTGGCACTCGCCGGCGTTGGCCTGTGTCTGGGTCCGCGTCTGTGTTTGGGCCTGAGCCTGCTCACATTCCGTGGCCGGATCCGCGGCCTCGCAATCGCCGGCCTTGGCCTGTTCCTGAGTCTGGGTCTGGGTTTGCGTCTGGTCCTGGGTCTGGGTTCTGACGGTCTCGCCCGCCTGGTCACCGTCACCGGCTCCGGGGCCCGGCCCTGCGACGGCAGCGGCCGTCGAGAGCATCGAGAACCCGAGAGCGAGGGTGAGAAGGATCGTTCCACGCCGCACTTGTGTCTCCTTTCGAGATCAGCTTCCGACAGTGGAGACGCCGCGGACCCGGCGGATTCGACGCGCGACGACAGATTCTCCATTGAGGCTCGCTCTCACACGTTGGGGGTTGCCACGGAGCGTCACAACGACTACTCTCAGTGGTCAAGACGCACCGAAGGAGCGACATGAAGCGCCTGATCGTCCTTTCCGCCCTGGTTCTTCTCCTGGCGAGCCTCGCGCCGGCTGCCCTCGCCGACGAGGCTGAAGCCGATGGGGAGATGACCGTGTTCTCCGCCGCGCAGGAGTGGAAGGCGGAGATGATCGCCGAGTATCTCACGGCGTACTTCCAGTCCGATCCCGAGGTCGCCGATCTCGATGTCGACGATCCCGGGTTCGCCGCTCTCGAGGTCACCGTGGAGGACGTGTGGGCGCTGCGCACCGGCGACACGGCGATTGGGCACCCCGTCGGGTGGGGCGCCCTCTACAAGGTGCTGCTCTACATCGGCCCCGAAGGCCTCGCAGAGCTCGACTCAGAGGGCGGCCTCGCCATCGGCCAGCTCCGCAAGACGTATCTCGCCTCCCTCGCAGAAGGTGACGAACCCGCGGTCAAGAACCTCGGCCAGCTCAACAAAGAGACGAAGGCGAAGTCCGGAAAGGTGCCTCCCGGACTCGCCAAGAAGAGCGGCTGAAGCTCCCGTCAAGATCGTGACCCGGGATCGTGCACGCCGGTTCGTGCGCGATCTCCGGCGTACCTATCCTGACGAGCCATGAGAATCGTTGTTGTAGGGGCGGGAGCGGTCGGGTCCTATCTCGCCGAGCGACTCGCCATCGAGGGCCAGGATGTCGTCCTCATCGAGTCCAATGTACAGAGAGCTGCTGAGGCCCAGGCGGAGATCGACTGCCTCGTCATCAACGGCAACGGGGCGTCGGGGAAGACCCTTCGCAAGGCCGGGCTCGAAGATGCCGACCTACTCATCGCCGTGAGCTCATCGGACGCTATCAACGTCCTGGCTTGCTCCGCCGCAACAGGGATCGGTATCCCGCGCACCGTCGCTCGTGTGGAGGACCCCGACATGAAGGTCGAGGTCGAGGAACTCGGCGTTGATCTCATCATCGACCCCGGCGAGGCGGCCGCGCGCGAACTCCTCACCCTGGTGAAGCGAGGGGCCGTCTCGGACCTCGTCGAATTCGCAGACGGACAGCTCATCCTCATGGGCGCCTATGTCGGCGACGACGCACCATTCACCGGAATGTCACTCGCGAACCTGCGACGCGAGATCGACGGCTGGAACTGGCTCGTCGTCGCTGTCATTCGGCACGGGGAGACGATGATCGCCCGCGGCTCCACCGTGCTCGAGTCCGGGGACCACGTCCTCGTGATGGTGAGGGCCTCGAAGGCCCAGGAGGCCTACCGGATGCTCGGCATCAGCGACAAGGCCGCCGAGAAGGTGCTCATCCTCGGCGGCACTCGCCTTGCTCAACTGACCGGCGAACTCCTCGCGGACAACGGCATCCAGACGACGATCATCGACCAGGATCGTGACCGCTGCCGCATGATCGCTGAGAAGTATCCGAAGGTCGTCACCGTCTGTGCAGAGCCGACCGACCCGAAAGTCCTCCTCGAAGAGGGTGTCAAGGCAACAGACTCGGTGCTGGCCCTGAGCGGGTGGGACGGCAACAACCTCCTCGGCTCGCTCCTTGCCAAAGAGCTTGGAGCAGGTGAGGCCATTGCCCGATTCACGAACACCGACCTCGTCGGCATCCTCCACGGCGCCGGGCTCGATGCCACGGTGAGCTCCCGGTTGTCGGCAGCGAACGAGATCCTCCGATTCGTCCGCCGCGGCGTCATTCACTCCGTCGCAACATTCTCCGACTCGGACGCAGAGGCCATCGAGCTCGAGGTCGGGCCGGAGAGTCCGGCAATCGGCAAGACGCTCAACGAACTCGACCCGCCGCACACACTCATCATCGGCGGCGTTCAGCGGGGAGGCTCGGCGTTCGTCCCACGTGGCAGCACAACGATCGAGGCGGGTGACCACCTGATCGTCATCGCTCGCCCCGAGGCCATCGCAACAGCCGAACGCCTCTCGGGCTGATCTCGTGTCCTGGCGCCACCTCCTCCACGTCGTCGGCGCCGTCGTCGGAGGCATCGGCATCACGATGCTCGCCTCGGCCCTCGTCTCGGTCCTCTACCAAGAGTGGTCGACGGCGCTCGCCATCACCGCAGCAGCCGTCGTCACGACCGTCATCGGCGCAGCGCTGTGGAAGTGGTTCGACCGCCCAGGCGAGCTGAGCACGAGGGAGGGCTTCGCAGCCGTTGCCCTTGCGTGGATGGCAATCGGCATCCTCGGCACGCTCCCTTACGTCTTCACGCAGACGATCCCCAACTTCACGGACGCGATGTTCGAGACCGTGGCCGGGTTCACGACCACCGGCGCCTCGGTCATTCCCGATCCCGGCGCGCTCCCCCACGGCATCCAGTTCTGGCGCTCGTTCACCCAATGGATGGGCGGCATGGGGATCATCATCCTGTCGATCGCGATCCTTCCCCTCCTCGGAATGGGTGCCGTGCAGCTCGCCCGCGCAGAGTCCCCGGGACCCGCGCCAGACCGTCTGACCCCGAGATTCAAGGAGACGGCGAAGCGGCTGTGGATCGTTTACATCGTGCTCACCGCAGCGCAGGGGCTCCTGCTGTGGTTCGGCGACATGACGCTGTTCGAGGCGATCAACCACGCGTTCACCACGATGTCGACCGGCGGGTACAGCACGGACGCCGGATCGCTCGGCGCGTTCTCTGCGTACTCACAGTGGATCGTCATCGCCTTCATGATCATGGCGGGAACGTCGTTCGCCTTGCACTACCGGGCGGTGCGGTCGCCGCTCGTGTATTGGAGAACGACCGAGGTTCGGGTCTACTTCGCCGTCATCATCGTCGCCACGACGACCATGATCATCGGCACGTGGGGCGGGCCGATCCACGATGTCATCCGAGATGCATTGTTCACCGCGGCGTCGATCGTGACGACGACCGGATATGGAACGGCCGATTTCGGTCTGTGGAAGCCGGCGCTCCAGATCATGATCGTCGGGTTGATGTTCATCGGCGGCATGGCGGGGTCGACGTCCGGATCGATGAAGATCTACCGCCACGAGATTCTCTTCGAAGCCTCGCGGTCAGATGTCCGTCGCCTCATCCACCCGCGCGGCGTGTTCATCACGCGGATCGGCAAGAATCCGATCGACGACATGCTCGTCGAGGCAGTACAGGCGTTTTTCCTGCTCTACATGTTCTCGTTCCTCGTCGGGTCCTTCGGACTGGCGGTGATCGCCGCCATCTGGGGCCCGGATCTCTCGATTGTGGCGACCGTCTCTGCCGTCGCTTCGTCACTCGGAAATGTCGGGCCGGGGCTCGAGTCCGTCGGGCCAACGGGCAACTACCTCGGCGTACCGATGCTCGGCAAGTGGCTCCTCGCCGCCCTCATGATCGTTGGCCGGCTCGAGATCCTGCCGGTCGTCATCCTCTTCAACCGCGAGAGCTGGCGCAGGTAGTCGTCCTCACCCTGCTCCGGCTTCGCCGGTTCGTTTCGTGTCACAGTGCACTGCAAAGATGGGGCCATGAACACGACGACGGCAGAGACGGACCACGTGATGGTCGGCGGCGCCGAACTCGGTCGGTGTGGAACGCGCATCCACCACGACCGTTTCACGGAAGCAGCCTTCGAGCCGGACCCGGTCGCGCAACGCCGCATCGCCGAGGGCCGCCGCTGGGAAGAGACGATCGTTCGCCACCTCCTGGAAGGATCCGGGGCGGTCGTCGTCGACGGCACTGCCGACCCGTTCGACCGCACCCGCCCCGTCATGATCTCGCCGGGCACCTCACGCGGCGACCGGGAGATGATCACCCTCGGGCTGCTCCGCGCGGGCGTCCCCCTCATCGTCGGCGGCCGACTCTCCGATGCAAGTTCGCGATCGGTCGGAGCCCCCGACCTGCTCGTGCGCCTCGACGACGGCTACGCGCCGGTCGACGTGAAACGCCACAAAGTGATCGGGGATCGGGGCATCCCCGCTCGCTTGACACCGATTGACCGGCTCGACGACACCAGCGGAGCGCGAACCCCGTTTCGCCCCGAGCGGGTCAACGATCTCCTCCAAGTTGCGCACTACTGGACGCTGCTCGAGACCGTTGGCCATGCGACACCGCGACGACGTGTCGGCGTCATCGGGTCTGAGCCGTCGCTGACGTGCCTCTGGGCGGATCTCGACGACGGCGACCCGCCGATTGACGTGCGCTATCGGGCTGCACTGCGTGATGCTCTTCGGGTCGCGGAGGCCGGCTGCGTGCATCCGAACGAGCCCCTCGTTCCACCGGTATGGCGGGGCCAGTGCCGGAGCTGTCCGTGGGCCCGGTCGTGTCGAACGGAGCTCGAAGCCGCCGACCACGTCTCGCTCCTGCCGGCCGTCGGACCCACCGCTACCGAGCGTCTGCTCGCAGCAGGGATCGAGACGACATCCGTCGTGGCTGGTCTCGCAGCGGAGACACTCGAGGTGCTCGACGTCTCCGGTGAAGCGAGGCTCCAAGCCCGTGCGCGAGGGGCCGGGGAACTCATTCGGCGAGCGGGAGCCGATCTGGCCCTGCCGGATGTCTCGGTCGAGATCGACTTCGACATCGAGACGTACGGAGGAGTCCTCTATCTCGCAGGCCTGCTCATCACCGACGAAGCGGGATCGCGGTTCGAGCCGATTGCCGACTGGACCGGGGCCCCGGAGGGAGAGCGGCTGGTGCTCGCGGAGCTCTTCGCATTCTTCGATCGGGTTGCGCAGCGAGGCGATGCCGTCGTCTACCACTGGACCGGCTACGAGCGGAAGATCCTCAACGACGCCGCCCGCCGCCACGGGCTGTCGCTTCGATCGGCCTCGTCGGTCGACGAGTGGTTCGACCGTTTCGCCACGGATCTGTGGGCGTGGGTGAAGCGGCGGTTCGTCTCCCCCAACGGCTACTCGCTCAAGGTGATTGCACCGCTCTGCGGGTTCGACTGGCGCGACGACGACCCCGGTGGTGCCCAGTCCGAGCTCTGGTACGCCGACCTCCTCGCCGGCGCCGATTCCCAGCGCCAGCGCCTCCTCGACTACAACGAGGACGACGTGGCGGCTCAACTCGCTATCCGACGGTGGATTCGACGTCTCTGAGAATGCGCGGCAGCTTCGCCGCGTTGGGTGTTGTGTGACCACTGCAGAAGAACAGCATCTCGCCTGGCTGGCGCGTTCGTTCGGGAGAACGGATTACCTGCCGCTGACGCGGGACGATCTCGAGGCGCTCTCCGGAGCGGGGTCTCGCGTCGAGAAGTACCCGGGGACGCATCTCTTCAAGGAAGGGGATCCCTCGACGGCGGCATTCGTGATCCGATCGGGAGAAGTTGAGTTGTATCGCGGGACGAACGCGAGCCGGCGCGTCGTCGGCCGGGTCGGTTCGGGCGCGGTCATCGGGGACATCGCGATGCTTCGCGCACAGCCGTACATCTCGAGCGCTCGTGCGGCAACGCCGGTGACGGCGTTCAGGATCGACCGGGCGAAGCTCCTCCCCGTCCTCATCGACCACCCGATGATCGCGATCCGGTGGCTCGTTGCGGGGCTCGATCAGCTCGAGGCGACCCAACGGCGTGTTCTCAGGCTCATGCGTTCAACGGTGCGGGAGCAGGTCGCCGAGATGGTCCTCGATGAGTCCGACCGCTACGGCGAGCTCCATCTGTCTCAGGCGGGTCTCGCAGACCTGCTGGGAGCGAGCCGCCAGTCCGTCAACCAGGCTCTCTCCGAGCTGCGAGACGAGGGCGCCGTTGAGACGGGGTACCGGATGATCACGATTGACGACCGCGACGCTCTCTCCGCTGCGGTGGGGCGCTGATCAGCGGGTCTGCCACCAGGCGAAGCCGATACCGGCAATCGCACCCAACGCAGTGAATGCGACCGCTTCGCCGAACGGTCCCGAAAAGGCCTGGTAGGCCGGTCCTCGCATGAGCCCGGCAAGGGCAACGGCTGCAGCGGTGCCGAGTGCGAGAGCGGTGCCGAGGGCGCTGGCACCCATGACTGCTCGCCTCGAGGCGCTCACCCCTTCGTCCAGGACGAGAAGCACGGGCGGAGCGCCTGCGATGAGCAGTGGAGCGAGATGAAACGTCGTCGTCGGGCGGAGCACCGCGACGACGACCCAGAGCGCTGCAAGCAAGGCGCCCCAGACGAGGGCGCGTCGGACGTCGGGCGACGTGATGGTTTGGGTTGTCATGTCTGGGCCAACCCGATCGTGTGCCCGTCTCATCCCGCGAATGTCGAGAGGCCGACAGTTCCGACGGATGTCGCCTCAGCCGCTGGAGACGCGCCCGGCGATGGCCTCCATGGCATCGTCGAAGCGGCCGACCCACACCTTCCCGTGTGCAGGCGTGCCGAGAGGGTCGAGGTGGTGGACGAGGTGATGTCCGATCTCGTGGGCGAGCGTGCGCAGGGTCGTTGTCGTGCCGATTCGGATCTGACCGTGCTCGGGATACGGGCGGCGATAATGCTGCTCCCAGGCAGTCAAGCGCTCGACTCCATTCGTCTCGATCACATACCAACGGGGCGCCCAGCACTGTCCGGTGTCGACTCTTCGCCTGGAGTTCGTGGCGATATGTGGCGCCGGGACGTTGGACTCGCCCGTGACCGCCCTGATCAACCTTGCCGCTCCCGCGGCGTCGATGGTGTACCGGTCACCGAAATCGATGATGAGCCGGTAGTCGCGGCTGAACTCCCTGACCCGGTGCTCGTGTCGGGGTATGCGATCTGATCTTGCGATGCGCTGGAGTCTCATGATCGATGTCGAATCCGGCCTTCTCTTCTTCATTCCGCGGGCTCGTGGCGCCTCATACGGGGACTGCAACCCTGGGTACGCGTCAGTCGGGGAGGGGTTGGGGGTCTTCTGGAGCGGGGAGGACGCCCGTCTCTGCCTCGCCGAGATCCAGTTCGTGGATACGTGTCCCGCGGGTCTGAACCTTCCCGGCCGAGGTCTCGATGAGGTCGATGTCCTTGTTCGCCTGGTCGAAATGTGTGCGCAGCTTCCCGACCCGATCCGACAGCCGCCCGACATCCGTGAGCAACGTCCCGACTTCCTTCTGGATCACACCGGCCTGCTTGCGCATCTCGACGTCGCGCAGCACCGCCCGTACGGTCGTGAGTGTCGCCATCATCGTCGTCGGCGAGACGATGTAGACACGGGCCTTGTGGCTCGTCTCGACGATCGCCGGATGGTTGGCGTGGAGCTCTGCATACACCGCCTCGGACGGCAGGAACATGAGTGCCGAATCGGCCGTCTCACCCGGAATGATGTAGCGCTCGGAAATGTCCTTGATGTGCTTCTTGACGTCCTCGCCGAGTTGTTTCTTGGCCGCCGACCGTTCACCCTCGTCGGCCGCGCCGACCATGTTCTGATACGACGTGAGCGGGAACTTGGCATCCACGACGACCGATCCGGGAGGGTTCGGCAGTTTGATGAGGCAGTCGGCCCGCTTGCCGTTCGACAGCACGCTCTGGAATTCGTACGCGTTGTTCGGGAGCGCATCTTCGACGATCCCCTCGAGCTGGATCTCGCCGAACGCTCCCCTGGCCTGTTTGTCGTCGAGGATGTGCTGGAGGCCGACGACGTCGGTGGAGAGTTTGACAATGTTCTCCTGGGCCTTGTCGATGACGCTGAGCCGCTCGGTCAGTTTCGCCACGGATTCGGCGGTCTCCTTCGACGACTTCTGGAGGCTGTCCCCCATGCTCTTCTGGACATGTTCGAGCCGCTCGTTCATCGACTTCGTGAGCTGGTCGGACGAGTCCTTCATGGCCTTGTTGGACTGCGCGGACGACGCAGCCTGCTGCTCGGTAAGCGACGTCAGATGGCCGGCGAGGGTCTGCTGGGTCGCGACGAGCTCCCGAATCCGCAGCTCGGCTTCGTCACCCTCCGCCTTGCCGCCACGCATCACGGCCCAAGCGACGATCGCCGCTCCCACGAGGACCGCCACAGCAAGAACGATGACTGCAATCTCCACGGCAGATGCCTCTCTCTTCGACAATTCGACCGCTGCGCCTCAGCGTAGAGGGCCGGTGGGACAGAAAAGGCGACAGACGACAGACATGAATGCTGTGGCCTGTCGACCGTGGCCTGGTGGCTACTGGTCCTTCTTCACCGTCGAGACACGCCGGTCGAGCCAACGCCGGGTCAGGCCGGGAGCGATCCTCACCAACCGGTCGAGCACCGTCGTCGTCGGGTCGGTGAAGATGTTCGCCTTGTGCTTGTCGACACCCCTCAGGATCGCGACGGCGGCCTTCTCCGCGGAGATCGGCTTGACCGTGCCGGAGATGGCAAGGGCCTCGTCTGGCATGTACGGGCGCTCACCGTGAAACTGCGGTGTGTCGACGTCGGCGGGGAAGGCGCAGCCAACATGGACGCCGTGGGGCTTCATCTCGGTGCGCAACACATCGCAGAGGCCCCGGACGGCGTACTTCGTCGACCCATATGCCGAGTACCCGAACACACCGAGGAGCCCTGCCGCCGACGAGAGCGCAACCATCGAGCCGGTGCCCCGCTCCATCATCGATGGGGCCACGGCCCGCATCGCGTAGAGGGTGCCGAAGTAGTTCACGCGCATGTGGCGCTCGAACTCTCCGTCCGGCATCTCGAGGAAGTGGCCGGGTCGAGATACCCCGGCCGATGCGATGAGCAGGTCGCAGGGTCCATGCCCATCGACTGCCTTCGCGATCGCCGCGATGACTTGTACTTCGTCCCCGACATCAGCGACATGTGCGGTCACCGCCCCGTCACAATGCGCGTTCTCGGTGACTACCGCATGCAGGGCCTCGGCGCCGCGTGCGATGACCGAGACCTGCGCACCACGCTCGGCGAGGATCGCGACGAGGGCCCGGCCGATCCCCGATGATCCGCCGGTGACGATGGCATGCGAGCCTTCGTATTGCATCAGAGGAATCTCACCACGACACGCGCAGCGTGCCCATGAGATCGGGCCTCGGACCGCTTCGCCATGGGTGCCTCCTCAGGAGGCATCATCGTACCGAACTCTCCATGGGCGTCGTTTGTGTCTACGTTCACAACAGTTGTGGTTGGAGACACAAACGACGGAATCTGCCAGTCCTAATCGAAGAGCATCACGACTTCGTAGTCGCCCGCAACGATCCGCTTCGAGACACCGAAGCCGCTCTTCTCGAAGACCCGCAGCATCTTCTTGTTCTCTACAAGGACGTCGGCGGTGAATCCTCGGAGACCCTGCGCCTTCGCGTGTTCCGTCGTGCGCTGCTGAAGGGCGGTTCCCAAGCCCAGGCCCTGCCACTCGGGGCGGATCATGTAGGCGACATCGGCCAGGTTGGTGGACTGGTCGATGTAGTAGCAGGAGCTACCCACGATGGTTTCGTGCTCCCACTCCCCTGTGACCGCGATAAAGGCCATTTCTTCTTCGTAGCTGACGCTGCAGAGGTGCTGTGCGTTCTTGGTGGAGAGCGATTGCAGATTGGTGAAGAACCGTGTGTAGATGTCCTTCGGTGTCATGGCGTAGAAGAGGTCTTGGAGGAGGTCCACATCGGTGCTCCGCGTCGGGCGAATGAGGACCTCGCGACCGTCCGCGAGGACGACCGTGCGCTCCTCCTCTGCCGGGTAGGCCCGCCGGCTCTTCAGCGTCTGTTCGCTCCGCACATACCCCAATCGCTTGGCCTCGTCGAGGAGTTCTGCACGGAAGCCGGGGTGAGCGATCTCGATGAGGGCAACGGCGCGCTCGCCCACGGATCGGCCGAAGAGATAGGCGATCCCGTATTCGCTGATGACGTAGTGAACATCTGAACGCGCCACCGTCACGCCTTCGCCCTCCCGCAACACCGGGCGGATGCGTGACTCCCCACCGTCGTCGGTCGTCGAAGCTAGGCAGATGATGGCCTTCCCCCCTTCGGCTGCACCGGCGCCTCGGACGAAGTCCGGCTGGCTGGAGACCCCGCCGTAGACACCCAGGTACTGGTCGGCGCAGATCTGTCCGGTGAGATCCACGGCGAAGGCCTGGGTAACCGACACCATCTGATGGTTCTCAGCGATCACCTCCGGATCGCAGACGTAGTCGATTGATCGGAAGTTGAACGCCGGGTTTTCGTCGACGTAGTCATACAGGCGGCGGGTACCCATGCAGTAGCTGGCGACAACCTGATTCGGGTGCAGCGTCTTTCGTGTACCGGTCACGACGCCGCTCTCCATCAGCTCGACGATGGGTTCCGTGACAACGTCGGAGTGGATACCGAGATCTCGTCGATTCGTCAGGTACTTGAGCATCTCGTTTGGGACCCGCCCGAGCCCGACCTGGAGTGTCGACCCATCGTCGATGATCCGGGCCACGTACCGGGCGATCCGCTCCGCGACCTCATCCGTGGGGTCGTGGAGATACTCGATGACCGGGGTCCCGACCTCGACGAGGTGGTCGATGTCGTCGATTGCGATCGCGGTCTCGCCCTCAGTGCGAGGCATGTGCGGATTGATCTCAGCGATGACCGTGCCCGCCGCACGCACGGCAACCGGGGCGAGGTCGACCGACACCCCGAAGCTGCAGTCTCCGCTTGCGTCGGGAGGCGAAACCTGGACAAACGCGACGTCGATCGGGATCCGACCCGTGTCGATCAGTCGGTGGACCTGTGAGATCGAGACCGGGACGTAGTCCACCTTGCCCTTGCCCATGAAGTCCTGCATGTCCATACCGACGTAGAACGTCTTGTGCACGAATCGGGTACTCGCACGCTCGCCGCACAACGGAACAACCCCATCGGTGAGGAAGTGCACGAATCGAACGCCGACAACAGGCGTCTCAATGTCTTCGAGCGCTCCGACGAGCGTGCGCGGCGTCGCGCATGCGCTGCCGACGAAGACATGATCGCCGGACCGCACGTGTGCGACGGCCTCGCTCGGTGCGACTGCACGATCTCTCCAGGCCGTGCCTGAGGATGCATCGTCGGCCATACGATCACCCTACCGAAACGGCGACATCGGCGGCCCTCCGCGCGGGCCCGGTCATCGGTAGAGTCGAGTGCAGCGGGGGTGCGCATGATCTGCTCCCAGTGCGGCTTCGAGAGTCCGTCCGGCATGCGGTTTTGCGGGAGTTGCGGCTCCAGTCTGGAGCAACGCTGCTCCCGGTGCGACTTCGTCAGTCCCCCGGGCTTCTCTTTCTGCGGAGGGTGCGGTGAGAGCCTCGCCACGACGGTAGAGCGCCCGGCAGAGCGCTCCGAACTGATCGAGCGTCACATCCCATCGGATCTGAAGGAACGGGTCCTCTCACAGAGGCACACGATCGAAGGTGAGCGCCGACAGGTCACCGCCCTCCTCTGCGACATGGCCGGCTTCACCGCCATGACCGACAGCATCGGCCCCGAAGCGGCATTCGCTCTCATGGACCGGATCTACGAGATCCTGATGGACAGCGTGTACGAGTTCGAGGGCACCGTCAACGAACTCACCGGCGACGGCATCCTCGCGCTCTTCGGCGCTCCGGTAGCGCTCGAAGACGCTCCCCAGCGGGCCATCCGATCGGCGCTCGCGATCCACGATGGGATCGCCCAATTCAATGAGGAGATGCAGCGAGAGCGGCGTGGGCTCCCACCGGTGAGCATGCGTATCGGCATCAACACCGGCCCGGTCGTGGTCGGCACCCTCGGCAATGACCTGCGCGTCGAGTTCAAGGTCGTCGGCGACACGGTGAACCTCGCTTCACGCCTCGAGGGGTTGGCCGAGCCCAGCACGACGCTCGTCACCGAAGAGACGTTCAAACTCGCCGAAGGTCTCTTCCGGTTCGAAGCTCTGGGAGGGAAATCCGTCAAGGGCAAAGCGGGCCCGGTGCCCGTGTACCAGGTGATCGCGCCCGGTACCAGCAGAACCCGCTTCGATGTCAGCACCGAGCGTGGCCTCACACCGTTCGTCGGCCGCGAGCGCGATCTCGAGATCCTCTTCGACAGCTATCGCCGGGCTAAGGAAGGTCGGGGCCAAGCCGTGTCCATCTCGGCAGAGGCCGGCCTCGGGAAGTCACGCCTCCTCTACGAATTCAGGAAGTCGATCTCCTCCGAGCCCGTCATCTTCCTCGAGGGGCGATGCCTCTCCTACTGCCGGGGCCTGCCCTACTACCCGCTGATCGACCTGTTCCGATCCTCGTTCGATCTCACCGAAGGGGACACCGACGACGAGGTCAAGGCCAAACTCGGCCCAACTCTCAAACACCTCCATCTGGATGAGTCGACGACTTCTCCCCTGCTGCTGGAACTGCTGGCCGGCTCGAGTGGAGACTCCAATGAGCGTTCGGTCACTCCCGAAGCCCGTAAGGCACTTCTCACCCGCGCTCTCACAGAATTCCTGGTCGCGGCGTCCGAGAATCGACCGGTCATCGTCGCGGTCGAGGACCTCCACTGGATCGACAGGAACTCAGAAGAACTCGTCAACCACCTCCTCGGCAGCATCTCCGCATCCAGGATTCTGATGCTGCTCACCTACCGGCCCGAGTACCCGCGCACATGGAAACCGCGGTCCTACCACAGCCAACTCACGCTCAACCGGCTGTCAACGCGAGAGACGCTGGCCATGGCGAGCCATCAACTTGGGGGATGTGAGATGGACGAGCCTCTCGAGGAGCTGATTCTGGAGAAGACGGAAGGCGTCCCGTTCTTCGTCG
The DNA here is from genome assembly GCA_039715165.1 of Actinomycetota bacterium. Classification (GTDB taxonomy): domain Bacteria; phylum Actinomycetota; class Acidimicrobiia; order Spongiisociales; family UBA5794; genus JAHEEL01. The sequence continues at coordinate 35,467 of JBDLHX010000004.1, read as the reverse complement.
AGGAGTTCATCAAGTCCCTCCGGGATTTGGGTCTCCTCGATCTGTCGAGCGGAGCATGTCGGCTTACGAAGGGTCGCGAGGATGTCTCGGTCCCAACGACCATCCAAGACGTCCTGCGAGCGCGCGTCGACATGCTCCCCGACTCGGCCAAGCAACTCCTCAAGACGGCGTCGGTGGTTGGACGGGAGATGAGTCACGAGATGCTCCGGGAGCTGACGGGTGTCGCCGAGGAGAACCTGCTCGCCGATCTCTCGGTCCTCAAAGACGCTGAGCTCTTCTACGAACGCGGCGTCTACCCCAACTCAACCTATCTCTTCAAGCACGCACTCACCCGGGAGGTCGTTCACAACTCGCTCCTGCAGGATCAGCGGCGGCGGCTCCACAGGAAGGCCGGCGAGGCCATCGAGTCGATCCACCGATCGAGCCTGGGCGAGCACTACGGAGTCATCGCGGAGCACTTCATCACCGGCGACGAGTTGCAGAAAGCGTCCGGATACTCGCGTCTTGCGGCAAAACGAGCCCACCACTCAGGCGCGTTCCCAACGGCAATTGAATACGCCAGAAAGAGTGTGCACTGCATTTCGCGCCTCCAGCGAACAGATCAAACGCTCCGAACGGAGATCGACGCACGCACGATGTTGGCGGGCTACATCCTCATCCTCGGCCGGCCACACGAGGCGCGTGAGGTCATCGAACCGATCATCGATGCTGCACTCTCCCTCGATGACCGATCGAGCTGGCCGGCGATCTTCGCCTCCGTCGGCCTTCACGAACTCTTCGCCACCGAGGATTACGCGTCCGCGATGGAGCATCTCAAGAAAGTTCTGGAGACACCCATCGAGGATGGCTTCGGCCCCTGGCATTGGTTCGCCGGCTACTACCTCGGCGGATTCCTGGCTTGGAATTGCGACTTCGAAGAAGCCCTCGAGCATATGCAAACCGTCACATCGATCAGCGAGACGGCGGGGCGTCTTGACGGTGTGGCCGTCGGACACGACGGCACCGCCTTCATTCTGATCAATCAGGGGCGGCTCCTCGCAGCCTCCGACGCGATCGACCAGGCCCTGACCGATGCAGCCGCCAGTCACAACCCCACCGCCGAAGCCCTAACTCAGTCGGCCGCCGGAATGCTGCGCTCGGCTCAGGGTCTTCACAGTCGGGCGGAATCTCACCTCTTGCAGGGCCTCGAGTTGACGGCGGAGACTGCCCAGTGGTTCTGGCGTTCGGTCACCCTCGCGACTCTCGGCAACACCCTCATCGGTCTGGGTCGTCACACCGAAGCGCTCACTCGGTACCAGGAGAGCCTGGCGATCCTCGAACCCGCCGGCCTCGTGCCTTCCTGGCAAAACACGCTCAAGCTCCAACTTGCACATGCTGGTGTCCTTGCGGGCGGAGAAGAAACCCAGCTCGACGACATGATGAAGTTACGAGAGGCCAACCGACTCCATCTCTACGAAGGCTTGACCGCGCGGCTGATCGCACAGACGCTGCTCGCTCAGGAAGACGCGGATATCCGGGAGGCCCGTCGCTGGATCGAGACGGCGGTGGATGCCGATCGGGCCAACGGACTCGATCTCGCTCTCGCTCACGACCATGCCTGCCTAGCGGAGATCCGCCAGCGCGAGGAGGACCGCGAGGGAATGCTGGACGACCTGGCCCGCGCTCGCGACCTCTTCGAGAGTTGCGGCGCCGACGGCTACGTCGAGGAGATGGAACGGCGCATCGAACTCGCGGGCGAAACCGCCTGAATCGCCGGCCCATCTGGATCGTTTGTGTCTAGAACCACATCAGATGTGGCATTAGACACAAACGACGGGGAAGGGACGTCAGTCGTCCGTGTTGGCTGCCTGTTCGAGTGAGGCGAAGAGGATCGCCATGCCCACCGAACCCGGGTCAACGTGGCCGACGCCGCCGCCGCCTACGTAGCTGGCGCGGCCGCGACGAGCGACCAATTCGCGCGTTGCCTCTGAACCGCTCTTCGCCGCCAGAGCGGCAGCACTTGCCGCAGCGGACAACGGAGCGCCATCGCTCTCCTCCAGCGCTTCGATCGCCGGGATCAGGCCGTCGATCATCGTTTTGTCGCCGGGCGCTGCCTGACCGAGAGCCATCACACCGTCGGCACCGGCCCGCAGGCCGGCGGCAAGCATCGCCACATCCACACTCTCAGCGTCCCCGAGCGCTATCCCCATGCGAAGGAAGAGCGTGCCGACGAGCGGACCGCTCGTCCCTCCCATTGCAGAGACCAGAGTCGTTCCGACCAGTTTGAAGAGATCTCCGGGCAGGACAGCGTCGCTCGTGTCGAGCGCGGCAGCGACGGCAACAGTGCCCCGCTGCATGCTCGCTCCGAAGTCGCCATCGCCGAGCGCGGCGTCCAAGCGGTTGAGCTCATCGACCCGCTCGTTGATCTCGTCGTTGTAGTAGCCCATCCAAAGCCGGGCCCGTTTGGCATCCATTACGAGAAGCACCCTCCGTTCATCATCGGCCCTGTCCCGTCACCAGCGCAGGGCAGGTGTTGACACAGGAGCGTCCCATAGGTCCAGCAACTCCTCATCGGCCTTCACAAGGGTGATGGTGCACCCGGCCATCTCGAGTGACGTCACATACGATCCAACGAGATGGCGCTCGATCGAGATGTTCTGGTCGTCGCAGAAGTCGGCCAGCACCCCCGCTACAACGTATAGCTCGATGAGCGGCGTGCCCCCGAGCCCATTCGTCAGGGCCAGGACACGATCGCCCGACGAGAAGGGCAGATCTTCGACAACTGCCTCAGCGAGCGTTTTGACCAGGCCGGAGGCATCCTCGAGCGGAACGCGTCGACGTCCGGGCTCACCGTGGATCCCGACGCCCATCTCGACCTCGGACTCGCCGATTTCGAAGTTCGGCGATCCGACGTGCGGCACCGTCGATGACGTGAGCGCAAGCCCCATGCTGCGAGCGTGTTCATTGACCTTCGTGGCAATCCGGGCGACCTCGTCGAGCGAGGCCCCTGCTTCGGCTGCGGCTCCCGCGATCTTCTCGACGAATACGGTGGCGCCGGTGCCGCGCCGACCGGCGGTGTGGGTGCTGTCTTCGACTGCGACGTCGTCGTCAACGACAACGATCTTGGTCGGCACGCCCGAGGCCGCCAGCAGATCGGCGGCCATGGTGAAGTTGAGCCGATCACCGGTGTAGTTCTTGACGATGAAGAGCACACCTGCGTCGGTGGCAACAGCGGCGGCCGCGTCGTGAATCTGGGTGGCCGAGGGAGAGGTGAAGATCGCTCCCGGAATCGCCGCATCGAGCATCCCGGGACCCACGAATCCGGTATGGAGCGGCTCGTGGCCGGAGCCGCCACCCGAGACCAGAGCGACCTTGCCGTTCACAGGAGCGTCCACTCGGCGGACGAAGTCAGGATCGCGGTGCACGACGAGCGTATCGCTGTGGACCGCCGCTGCACCTCTCAGAGCATCCCCAACCACCGCTCCGGGATCATTGATGAGCTTCTTCACTGATCGACCTCCCTTAGACAACCGCCGCTGGGCCTCGGCAATGGACATTGGAAACGCGCATCTGAGGTGTCAGGAACGTCGCCCGGGTCTCCAAACCAGTCCGGGCGGCGAATCGCCTCAGCGGAACTGCGCGTTCCTTTGACATGCAGGGGCTCTCTTCGCTAGCTTGCACATGTGTGCATGGGTGCACATCCTTGCAGAATTGCGCCCAACCCGCCAAACGATCGCAGCAATGGGAGGACGGAACCGTGCCGAACGAAGCTCCAAGCGTGTTGACCATTGGAATCCACATCGTCGACATCCTCGGTCGCCCCGTTGAGGCGGTCCCCGCCGGCCAAGGCATCGCCCTCCTTGACGAGATCCGCATGACGGTCGCCGGAACTGCCGCCGGCACGGCGATCGACATGGCTCGTCTCGGGTTGAATGTCACCACCGTTGGAGCGATCGGCGACGACGAACTGGGCAAGTGGCTCACGCACAAGATGTCGAGCGAAGGCGTGGACACCAGCGGCCTGAGTGTGGAACCATCCGCCCCAACGTCCGCGACCATGCTTCCGATCCGACCGAATGGCGAGCGACCGGCCCTCCATGTCAAGGGCGCCAACGCCCTCTTCTCCCTCGAGCACATCGACTGGGATCTCGTGGAGAGCGCCGACTACGTCCATTTCGGCGGAACATGCCTCCTCGACAGCATCGACGGCGAACCGACGGGCGAGATCATGAGGCGAGCACAGGCCGCCGGTGCCATCACCTCGTTGGACATGCTCGGGATGCCGGATGCCGACTTCGAGCGTCTCTTCGAACCGGTCCTCCCCCATCTCGACTACTTCCTACCCAATGAAGATGATGTCCTCATGGTCTCTGGACAGACGAACCAGGACGACGCGGTGAAATGGCTGCACGACAAGGGCGTCGGTGCAACGGTGGTCACACTCGGCGCCGAGGGCGCGAGCTACTCCCCCGACGGCGATGGAGAGATCAGGATCCCGGCCTATGACGTCGATGTCGTCGACACGACAGGCTGTGGAGATGCATTCTCCGCCGGATTCATTGCAGGGCTCGTCGAAGGACTGGATCCGATCGACGCGATGGAGATCGGGATCGCCAGTGGCTCGATCGTCGCCACCGGACTCGGCTCGGACGCAGGCATCACCGACCGCGCAGGGCTGACGCGCTTCATGGAAGAGACGCCCCGCAAGGCGAACTGAGGCCCACGCGCCGGCAGCGACCTCCCCCGCTACGGGGCGAGGCCCGCAAGTACCGGAGTAACCGCCCGGAGGCAGACCGCCATCGATGTCGCCCCCGGGTCGGGGGTCCCCAAGCTGCGTTCTCCGAGCGGGCGGGCGCGCCCAAGCCGAGGAAGCAGGTCGGCGGTAGCGGCAGCCCGATCCGAGGCGGTCGCTGCTGCTGCTCTCCACGACTCGGCAAGGCTCTCCCCTGCAGCGACCTGCCCGGCGAGCTCATCGGCGAACGGACGGAGAGCGTCGAACATGGTCTTGTCGTCGATCTGACAGCCACCCAACCGTTGCAGCGCATCGGCGCCCGCCGACACAGCGTCAGCGACCTCGAGAGCGCTGGGAGACCGGTCGTCGGGGAGGCTCCCCGCTACTCCTCCGAGGAGTGCTCCCCAGAGCGCACCGCTGGATCCCCCGGCCTTGTCGGCGAAGGCGTCTGCCGCAGCTCCCAGCACGGTTCTCGGACCACCCGTGGTCTCGGCAGCACCCGCTGCGGCGCCTCTCATGCCGCGGGTCATGCCGACGCCGTGATCGCCGTCTCCGGCCACTGCATCGAGGCGGCCCCACTCATCCTGGTGGGCCACCACGACTTCGAGCATCGCCTCCAGCGCTCTCCGAACGACGTCGGCCGCTCGCGCCGCCTCCTCGTCGATTTCGACCCCGGCCTGCAGCTCCTCAGCGGCAACGGCGGTCGACGCGACTTCGGACCGTTCGGCCACGGTGCCGCGGCGAGAGTCGGCCGCGGCGGTCGGGATGCCGCCTGGATCCCTGCGGAACGCCGGGGAATCGGCCGGGGCCCGCCACAGCGCTTCCAGCTCGTCGTCGAGCCACGCAACCGTCAACGAGCATCCTGCCATGTCGAGACTCGTCACGAGCTCTCCGACCTCGGGCAGCACCGGCTCGATGCCGGCCTCGACGAGCAGCGGGAGAATCGACGAGTAGAGAACGAACAGCTCCTCATACTTCGTCGCACCGAGCCCGTTGAGCAGCACTGCGGCCCGCGACATGCCCTCGGGCCGTTCGGCAAGGAGCGGTTCGACAAGCACCGACGCGAGCTCTCGCGCCGGCATCGCCTCAGCGGTGCGCACGCCGGGCTCTCCGTGGATGCCGAGGCCGAGCTCCATCGTGCCCGGAGCAACGGAGAAGAGCGGTTCGCTCTGGCCGGGGAACGTGCACCCGTCGAACGCCACACCGAAGCTCACGGTGAGGTCATTCGCCTTTCTCGCGACTCGCTCGACCTCGTCGATCGAGTCACCGCGTGCCGCCGCAGCGCCCGCGACCTTGAAGACGACGAGATCCCCCGCCACACCTCTGCGACGCTCCTTCTCGTCGACGGTCGCCGAAGCAACGTCGTCGGTGACCAGGACGGTCCGGCAGTCGATCCCGTCGCTGCGAAGCCGCTCTTGCGCCGCACCGAAGTTCATCACATCGCCCGCGTAGTTGCCGAAGCTGAAGAGCATGCCGGCCCCGCCGTCGAGGGCCTTGCCGATTCGATAGGCCTGCTCCGTCGACGGAGAGGTGAAGATGTCGCCGGCGACGGCCCCATGGGCGAGCCCGGGCCCAACGACTCCCACGAAGGCCGGGTAGTGCCCACTCCCTCCGCCGATGATCACACTGACCTGGCCCGCGACCGGACCGCCACGCCGGATCGCCCCAGAAGCACCGGGCACGGGCTCCACATAACGGGCGTATGCGTTGAGGAAACCGTCGAGCGCTTCGCGGTAGAACGCCGTGGGCTCATTGTGAACGTGGGCCATAGCCGTCTCTCCCTGGACTCGTTGGAGGCGATTGCGAGCGACCCGTATGCTATTCGACCGAGGACGATCGTTCGAAGTCGAACGCGGCCCGGTCATCGATGGAGGGAGAGACATGCCGGAGATGCCACCTCGATCCCAGCCATGGATCGGCACGAGTTGGAAGATGACCAAGACGCGAGCCGAGGCCGACGCCTATGCAAGAGCCCTCGCAGAGGCCGCCCCGGCGTTCATCGATTCCGTCAACGCCTTCGTGCTCCCTGCCTATCCCCTGATCGAGAGCGTCGGCAAGACGCTCGTACCGGCAGGATTCCGCGTCGGATCGCAGAACGTCCACTGGGCCGAGTCGGGCGCATTCACCGGCGAAGTCTCGGCCCCAATGTTGACCGAAGTCGGCGCAACGATGTCGGCCATCGGCCATGCAGAGCGAAGGGCAATGTTCGGGGAGACCGACGAAACGGTCAGACGGAGAGTGGCCGGCGCACTGCGAAGTGGATTGACGCCGCTCATCTGTGTCGGCGAGTCGGCGGTGGAGCGAGAGGCCGGGGCCGAGGTTCCGTTCGTCACGCGACAGCTCCAGATCGCTCTTGCCGGGCTCGAGCCGGAGGCGGTTGCGGCCACGATGGTGGCCTACGAGCCGGTGTGGGCAATCGGCGCGGGCAGCACGCCGGCGACCGCGGATCAGGCCGATGCCATGCACGCCGTACTCCGCGACGCCCTCGTCACTCGTCATGGGGAGTTCGGAGCGGCAGTCCCGCTGCTCTACGGGGGCAGTGTCGACCTCGCGGGCGCCCCGGAGCTGATCTCGGCTCCGAACATCGATGGCCTCTTCGTCGGCCGTGCCGCCTGGTCGGCCGATGGGTTCATCGAACTGGCTCGCATCGTCGCTGCGCAGTAGTGTCGCCGAGGGAGTCAGATTCGAGGAGTGGGAGCGGATTGATGACGAGCAACCGCCGTTGGAGGATTGCGGTCGGCGCCGACACCGTGGGCCTTCCGTACAAGGACGCGATCAAGGCTGACCTCCAAGACGATGACCGCGTCATCGAACTCATCGACGTCGGCGTCAACGTCTCGGATGAGGACCCGAGCCGATATCCGGCGATCGGCCACGCCGTCGCCGAACTGGTGGCCGCCGGAAAGGCCGACCGCGGTCTGCTGATCTGCGGCACCGGCATCGGCATGGCCATCAGCGCCAACCAGGTCGAGGGAGTCTGGGCCACCGTCGCACACGACAGCTACAGCGTCGAGCGGTCGGTCCTCTCCAACGACTGCCAGGTTCTGACGCTCGGCAAGCGCGTCGTGGGGCTCGAACTGGCCCGACGCCTCGCCCGCGAGTGGCTGGACTACGTGTTCGACCCGGCCTCTCACTCACGGGCCAACGTGGCCCTCGTCGAGGAGTACGAGCAAACGGGAACGGGAGCAGACGACTAGCCCGGGAGAAGAGATGACCGGTCAGATCAATGTGGCCCTGCTCGGGTCCAAGTTCATGGGACGAGCACATTCGAATGCATGGTCGCAAGTGGGCCGCTTCTTCGACCCAGCCCTCGCGCCATCGCTCCACACCGTCGTCGCCCGGAACCCGGACGAACTCTCCGCCTTCGCCGACACCTGGGGCTGGCAGCAGTTCACCACGGACTGGCGCAGCGCGGTCATGGACGGCGACATCGATCTCGTCGACATCGCGACACCGAATAACGTCCATGCCGAGGCGGCGATCGCCGCCCTCTCCGCAGGCAAGCACGTCGCCTGTGAGAAGCCCCTGGCAGGAACGTTGGAGGATGCAGAGGCGATGGCGACGGCCGCCGCCGATTCTGAGGGCAAGACCTTCGTGTGGTTCAACTACCGGCGGGTCCCCGCCGTCGCCCTCGCCCACAGACTCGTCGCAGCCGGCGCGCTCGGCCGGATCTTCCATGTGCGTGCCGCCTACCTCCAGAGCTGGGGCGGCCCCGACACGCCGCTCCTCTGGCGCTTCCAAGGAGACGTCGCCGGCTCGGGAGCACACGGAGACCTGAACGCTCACATCGTCGATGCGGTCAGGTTCGTGACCGGCGAAGAGATCGTCTCAGTCGAAGGGTCCATCGAGCACACATTCATCGAGGAGCGTTCCTTGATCGATGGTGCCGCCGGTGGGGAGATCGCCGGCGCAGGAGCGACAACGGGCTCTCGCATGGGCAAGAGCACAGTCGACGACGCCGTCATGTTCCTCGCCCGCATGAGCGGAGGCGGCCTCGCCAGCTTCGAGGCCACGAGACTCGCCACCGGCTATCACAACGCCAACCGGTTCGAGATTCACGGAGAGAAGGGCGCAATCCGCTTCGACTTCGAGCGGATGAACGAACTCGGCCTCTACCGCCTCGACGGAGAGGGCGCTACCCAGGGTTGGACGACGATCGACGTCACCCGTGGTGGTGACGGCCATCCGTATGCGGATGCTTGGTGGCCCGACAGTCACGGGCTCGGGTACGAGCACTCGTTCGTCAACCAGGCGCGCGACATCCTCACCGTGATCGGTGGAGGGGAAGCCCTCGTGCCGCTCCCGGACTTCGCCGACGCTCTCCAGACCCAACGCGTCCTGCAGGCAGCCATCGACTCCGCCCGAGAGCACCAACCCGTGCCCATCGTCGGCGCAACCACAGAAGGGGACTGATCCCATGACCGACGTCGCAGCGTTCGACCCTACGTACATGCCGATCGGAGTGCTGACCGCCGCCCTCCAGGAACTCACACCTCGAGAGCTGCGAGACCCCGACCCGGATCTCGCCATCGAGGAGTGGCTCGACTTCGCAGCCCAGCTCGATGCCGAATGCATCGAGCTGTCGGCTGCAGTCCATCCGTCGATGGCCGATGTCCCGGCCGAGGCGATGCTGGATCCGGTTGCCAACACCCTCGACCTGCGTGAACCGTTCGACGAGTCGAGAGCAAGGAGGGTTCAGGCTGCCGTCGACGCGACCGGTGTGACGATCGCCGACGTCGCCTACTTCGACAACTTGCTTCACGATGATCCTGCGATCCGAGCTGCGAAGCACGAATTCATGATCAGGGTCATGGATACCGCCGTCCTCCTCGACGTGCCGGCCGTTTGCGGATTCGTTGGAAGGAATCAGGCGATGTCCATGGACCAGAACCTCCTCGATTTCGAGGAGAGCTTCATCCCCCTCCTCAAGGAGGCGAAGGCGCGAGGGCTCCAGTATCGAGTCGAGCAATGCCCGATGCCCGGATGGACGGCCGGCGACAACTATCACAACAACATCGGATACGTCCCGGCGCTGTGGATCGCGTTGCACCAGATCGCTGAGAAGCACGGTGTCGGCGACCAATTCCGCATCCACTACGACCCTTCGCACTCGATCCTGATGGGACAGGACACCCGATCGATGTTCCAGTACCTGAAGGACGAGGGCTACCCGTTCCTGATCGGGGGGATGCACGTCAAGGGCCAGGTCATCGACTCGAAGGGCGTTGCCGGCTGGGGCTATGCAGGCCAAACCGTGCAGCGCGGCGACTGGGTCGATGGGGAGATCTCTGAGAATCCCGCCGATCTCGTCAATGCCTGGCTCAAGCAGACCGTGATCGCCGAGCACGAACTGCCCGGCACCGCACGCCACGATCCGCTCGGCTATCTGCAGAATCGCACGGTCGACTGGCTCGATCATCAACTCGCTGCCCGGGAGCTGCTCGAGTTCGACGTCGCATCGACGCCGCTGATCGTCGAGCACGAGTACCCGGCCGCTCGCGTCCAGGATCGTGATCTGCTCGAGCCCATCCTGAAAGGATCGATCGCTTTCACACGGCACACGGATCGGGCGGCGGCAGCCATGTACTCCCTCCAGAACGAGGTCATGGCGGCTCAGGGGATCCCGATTCAAGGATTCGGGCGCGAGGCCTACCGGAGCTGAGGTCCGACAGCTCAGTACCTGCTCGGCCGTATCCCCCAGCCGGGGCGATCAGACGGCGTCGCTACTTGTCGCTTCGATGCTCGCGATGGTCTCGCGAATGAGCCTGGACGGGAGCAGCATCGCAAGGTCCGCGCCGACCGGCCGCACCAGGCCCCGGAAGGCCGGCGACGCTTCGTCGCCCGAGAAGGCAGGCGACCCGGCATCGTGGGCATCCAGCCGCAGATCCAGGGCGACGGCGCCCGGCTGATCCAGGAAGTCGCCGGTCGGGTCGGACGCACGCCGGGCTTTGCGGGTGACCGGCCAGAAGCGGCCGTCGTCCGCTGGGAAGAGGGTCGTGACGTCGAACTTCGCGTCGTCGTGCGTTTTCGCCGGCCCCAGTGTGAGCGGGACCGGGCCCGTGCCCTCCTGAATCGCCTGAGCCAGGTCACGGGCCTTGGCCAGCGACACCACGCCGATCGACGCGCCGCCGGGATGCTTCACAACCCTGGGGTTGGCGACGTGCGCCTCGCCGCCGGACGCCGGCCTGCCGGCAACATCCCCCCACGAGACGGATACCTTCACAAGCGCAGCAGCGGCATACTTCGCAGGTGGCCCTCCGTTCTCCTCGCCGCGAGCCAGTAACTGCTCCGCGTCGGGTCCAAGGGCATCGAGCGTTGCCGCAAGCCAGAGATCTCCGTCACCGGTCGTGACCAGCACCGCCCGCCAGGAGTCGGTGAGATATGCCCGGCTGACCATCGAACTCGACGACACCGTGTGCCCAGTGACGATCCGCACCAGGGAGTCGAATGGTGATGACGTCGACGTCGGTTGTTCCATGTCCAGCGCCGATCAGGTCTCGATGGGGGCGGCAGACACGACAGAATCGTCGGAACCGAACATACGTACCTGATCGGGATCCACCGACCACCTCACTTCAGTTCCGGCTCGAACGTTCATGGCTGAACCCCGCGGCAGCTTCGCCTTCACCGCCAGATCCCCGGAACGCAGATTCACGAGCACTTGCCCTCCGGTGGTGATGGCCGAGTGCCGCACGGTAGCGGGGACACCGGTCGTCGCATCGGCGCTCGACAGCTTCACGTGCTCGGGTCGGAAACCGAGGGTTACCACATTGTCGGACAGAGGACCGCCCGCGATGGCAAGAGCCACCTCTCGATTGTCGGCAACGGGCACGAAATCCATCCCCGGGTTCCCCAAGAACCACCCGCTGAACCTCGACGCAGACTCGTTGTAGAGCTCACGAGGAGGAGCCATCTGGTCGATCCTCCCATCGTTCATCAGCGCGATCTCGTCGGCCAGGGTCATGGCCTCGGTCTGGTCGTGTGTGACGTAGATGATGGTCTGGTTCAAACGGGAGAAGAGTCCACGCAGCGTCCTCTTGACCTGGAGTTTCAGGTCCGGGTCGACGTTGGTGATGGGCTCATCGAAGAGGATGATCGGCGCCTGGCGCGAGACGGCTCGAGCCACGGCAACCATCTGGCGTGTGGCGCTGTTGAGGCGGCCCACATCCAGATCGGCGGAGTCTTCGAGACCGATCAGAGACACCAACTCCTCCACGCGGTCGTCCTTCTCCTGCTGCGAGAGATCCTCGCCCCGCAGAGGCAGTGCGATGTTCTCTCGAACCGTTGCGGCGCGGTAGACAACCGGGTACTGGAACACCATCCCGAGATTCCGGTCCCGGGTCTTCATCTCCGTCACGTCTTGATCACCGAAGTAGACGCGCCCAGAGGTCGGGGTGTCAAGGCCCGCGATGATCCGCATCAGGGTGGTCTTCCCACATCCAGATGGCCCGAGGAGACACGTCGTCGTTCCTTCCCGGAACGTGATACTCAGGTCGCGAACGGCAACGACTTCGCCGTCGTCGAATTCCTTGTGAAGGTTCTCCAACCGGATGTCAGCCACGGGTATCTCCAGTCATCATCGACCCTGGCCTATGCGGCGGCCTTCGGCGAAGAGCACGATCGCCTCAGCCGAAATCCCGAAATTGATCGACTCTCCGAGAGTGAGTGCCTCCAAGTCGGCGGAATCGGCTCGAACGAGCGACGTGAACTGGTAACCGTTCGATTCGAGGTAGACGATCTCCTCTGCTCCGAGATCCTCTCGCAGCATCACGATGGCACTTCCTTCGATCGCGCTCCGGCCCGTCTCGGGCAGGAGCTCGATGTGCTCGGGGCGAACCATCGCGACGAATCCATCGGCGGTTGCGGACGAGCCATTCATCGCGGCCGCCGCCGTACCCCACGGTGTTGAGATCTCGTCGCCCTTGAGCGTTGCCGGAAGCCGATTGCTCTGGGGGAAACACAGTGTGGCCATCGTTGCGAGGCGCTCGGGCCTGGCGTAGAGGTCACCAGGCGGTCCGTACTCCTGCACGCGACCCTCTGCCAGCATCGCCACCTTCGTGGCCAGTGCAAGCGCTTCGGTGGCGTCTGAGGTTGCGTAGAGGAACGTGGCATCCAGAGCTTCGCGAGCCTCGCGCAGATCGTCGATCAGCTTCTCCCGCAGCTTGAAGTCGAGACCCACCAGTGGATCGTCGAGGACGTACAAGTCGGTACTCACGACGAGACCGCGGGCGATCGCAACGCGTTGTTTCTGGCCGCCGCTGAGCTGATCCGGTGTCCGATCGACGAGCTCTGGGATGTCGAGAAGCCCGGACACTCGCTCAACCGCCTCGTCGATGATCTCCTTCGACTCCCGTACGACCGTCAGCGGGTAGGCGATGTTCTGGCCGACGGTCTTGTCGGGGAAGAGGGCGAATGACTGCGGCACGTAGCCGATCTTCCGATCACCGGGCTTGATGTCAACTGCATCGGCGTCCCGGAGACTGACGACGCCATCGTCAGGACTCTCCAATCCAACGAGCATCCGCAGGAGGAGGGACTTGCCCGAGCCGGACAAGCCGAAGAGGACGGCGAACTCTCCCTCGTCGACGGCGAAATCGAGAGTGTCGAGGACGACGTCCGGCCCGAAGGATTTGGAGATCGACGAGAATTCAACGAGAGACACGTTCTCCTTCACCTCCCGAGGTTGACCAGGTACGGAATCGACACAATCGATATCGCGAAGACCACGACGATGACCACGGCGAAGATGGCGAGGAACCGGAAGAACCGGGCAGACGGAGCGTCGGGCGGAACGTTCCCGATGGCGATCTGACTCATTCCCGCGGCAACCATGGTCACCATCGATAGCTGGTACACCCCGAAACTGAATGACTGCCCGATCCCGACGAGCGCCACGATCAGGATGAAGATCCATGTGAGTTGGATCCGCTGAGTGAAGAGATCTTGCTTCATACGTCACCTCGCACCGTGCCGAATGTCATGCCCACCAACAGGTACTTCTGGAAGAAGAAGATCATGAGTATCGGAAGAACCGCATACATCGTCGAGAGGGATGCCACGAATCCCCAGTCGACGTTGCCGCCGGCGCTGAGCAGGTTCACAGACATGCCGAACGGGATGTTCTGCGTGTCCGCGTTGCCGAGGACGAAGTTGAAGATGTACTCATTCCAGGCGAAAATCAGGTTGAAGATGAAGGCAGCGATGATCCCCGGCTTGACCTGCGGGAGGATGACCTTGAACATCACGTGAAGGCGCCCCGCGCCGCTCACGATCGCCGTCTCATCGAATCGCTCTGACACCCCATCGATGAACCCCTTCAGGATCCACACCGAGAACGGGATGCTGAAACTCGTGTAGAGAATGAACATGCCGAAGCGTCCGCGGAGTCCGAACGCGTTGAACATCTGGAAGATCGGGATAACCGCTGCCGCCGCCGGGATCATTCGTGTCGTGAGCAGCAAGAACATGAGGAAGTCCGTGAACGCGAACTTCCATCGCGAGAACGCGTAGGCCGCCGGGAATGAGATGGTGACGGCAACGACCACCGAACCTACGCCGAGCCAGACGCTGTTGATGGCGTAGGGAATAGTCGCCGGGTCGGCGAGGACCCTCCTGAAATTGTCGAGCACCGGCTTGAAGAAGAGTTTGGGCGGCACAGCAAGGATGTCGGCATTCGCTTTGAACGCGGTCAACGCTATCCAGAACACGGGCAAGAAGAACAGTGCTGCGACGGTCCAGAGCACGATGTAGTATCCGACGCTCTTCGCCTTTCCTCTCTGTGCTGTCGTCATTGCCATCAGCGTCTCTTGCTCCAGTTGAGAACGTACAGGTAGATCGATGTGAACGCGATGGCGATGATCAGTAGCACGAGAGACACTGCCGACGATCGGCCGAGGTCCAGGCTGTTGAACGCCTGCCGGTAGAGAGCCAGTCCGATGAACTCGGTCTTGTTTCCCGGTCCGCCGATCGTCATGGTGAGGACGAGGTCGGTGGTCTTGAAAGCGTCGATCGTCCTGAGCAACACGCCCAGCATCAGAATGAACTTGGCGTGAGGCAGGATCACGTGGCGGATGCGGTACCACACGGAGAGTCGATCGACCTCAGCCGCCTCGAGTTCGGCCGCTGGAACCGATCCGAGTGCCGCCAGGGTCATCATGATCATGAATGGTGTCCACATCCATATGTCGACGAAGATCACCGCAGGCAGCGCCCAATCGATGTTCGTGAGGAAGTCGATCTTGGTTCCACCGAAGAGAACGATGCCGGCATTGATGATCCCGAACGTCGGCTCGTAGATGAGTTTCCAGAAGAGACCACTGGCCACCGGTGCGATCACCATTGGCGTGAACAACATCGTGAGAGCGACCCGGCGACCCGGCATGCGGGTGCTGCCCCAGAAGAGGAAGCCGAGTGCGACGCCTAAGACAACTTCAAACCCGACGGCAACCATCATGAACCGCAGCGTGCGACTAAACGCTCCCCAGAGTTCGGGACTGTTGATGATGTCCGTGAAGTTGTCGATGCCGACGAAATTCGGATCGCCCCGACCCAGGCTGTACTTATAGAAGCCGAGGCCGATCAGCCAGAACGTGGGAATGACATTCAGAACGAGGAAGAAGGACAGCACTGGTAGGAGAAGCCCGATGCCCATCGCTGTGGGCCGGTTCGAGTCTCTTGTCGTCGTTGCTGTCGTCATGATCAGGTCACCACTGGACCACTCGACTCGCGGCTCAGGAGAGTGACGGTGGTAGTCATGGTTGGCACCCGGGTTGGAGGGCGGGTTGGGGCACCACGCTTCGGTGGTACCCCAACCCGTCTTGTTCCCTAACCGAGGGTGATGTCCTTCAACTCATCGGGGATCGGGACCTCACATCGGCCGTTCTCAATGAGCAGCTCTTGCTGCTTCACGGCGATGTAGTCCAGAACCCGCTGAGGGTCAGTGAACTGACCCGCTGCGTAGCCGTTGTACGCTTCCTGCTGGATGGCAAGCAGTTCCGCGTACTCCGGCAGATGCCAGAAGTCGCGTGACTTGCCTTCACCAAGCATCTCCTTGAAGGACCGGGCATACGCGGAACTGTCTTCGAATCCGGGGGCGTTCACACCCTCAGCGGACCACGGGAGACCGCCGGCCTCGATGAACTTGGCCTGCGTTTCCTCGGTGTACCACCACTTCAGGAAGTCGACCGCTACCCGCATGTGATCGTCGTCGTTGTACGAGTTGACGACCCACGGCTGACCACCCATGGCGCCGATAACGTCGAGCGAGCCATCGGAGAACGTGAACTTCGGGTGTGGCCCAACGAGGGTCTTGCCCGCGAGTTCGCCGTCGTTCCCCTCCATGAACAAGCCGACTGCGTTCCACTGGAGAGCAGAGAACACCTGGCCGTTGTTGAAGAGGTCGATCATCGATCCGATGCCGAACGCCTCAGCACCCGGCGGCTGGTACTTCATGAGACCCACGAAGTACTCAAGCGCCTCGGCATGCTCCGGAGTGTTCAGGATGCCGACCATCTCGCCGGTCGCCGGGTTCCAGATGTCGCCGGTCGCATATGCGTACGGATGATACGCGCACGAGAAGAAGTCGTACTCCTTCGCGTACTGCATCGCCAGTCCGTAGAATTCCTCATCGGGCCGTGTGAAGTGCTCGAAGATGTCTTCGTACTGGACCATCGAAAGGGGTGCGACTTCCTCGTAGGTCGTCGGCAGCTTCCATCCGTACTTGGCTTCGAACGCCTCCTGCTCTGCCGGATCCTCAAGCATGTCGAGACGCATGAAGATCCCCTGGGTGTCCGGCATCTGGGGGAAACCCCACCGCTGGTCTGAGCCGTCGGGATAGATCTGATAGGTCTCACGAACGAGCGAGCTGTATACCGGAATCTCCAACTCGGGGTTGAGGGCGATGATGTCGTCCGCTCGCACGATCCAGCCCGGCTCGGACAGGGCGCCGAGCCACTGGCTGTCGGAGATGATCAGGTTGTACTCCTGCTCACCGGCGGCCAACGAAGGAGCGACCTTCTGGAACAGCTCGGCGAACGGCGCCTCGGTCTTGGTGACCGACGTGTCGTAGCCGTACTTCTCCTTGGCAAACGCAGCGAAATCTGGCCAGAGATCGATCGGAATCTGGCTCGGCGGCCAGCCCGCGATCGCAGCAAGGCCCATCGCGACGGTCTTGCCCTGCATGTTCGTCTCGTTGCTCCCCAGGAGCGGCGAGTCGTCGGCGACTTCTCCGCCGCCATCGTCACCGCCACCAGCAGCCGTCGTGTCAGACGAACCCGAGTCATCGTCGGCACCGCACGCAGCGAGAAAACTCGCAAGCCCAAGTCCAGCGCCCGCTCCGATCACCCCCCGGCGACTCATGAGGAACTGACGCTCTACTGACTCCCCCTTGGTCTCTTCACGTGGGCTCTTCTCGCTTGACATGACAATCTCCCATCTGCTGGATGCACTGGTCATCGGGTCTCTAGCGTTGCCGGATCTCGCCCTCCTTCACGATCGACCGGCCGAACCGACCGATCCGCCGCACAAATGTGCACTGATGCACACATGCTCTCTCCTCTGGTCGGCAACCTTAATCGGCTCACTACACGATCTCCAAGTCACACGGGGGGACAGAACGCGGAAGTGGAAGTGACCTCCCGACCCGATCACCGAACGGTCAAACCCCATAGACACCACGGCATAGGGCCTGCCCTCATGGACAGTCTCAAGGAAGCGTCACAGGCTCACACACCAAGTTCACAGTGAGCGTGACTGTCTCAACCCAGCAGACAGCGGTCTGTCGGTCAGACCGCGAGCGCGCAGAACTCGGCCGCTGAAACCAGTGGCGGGATCGTCAGTGCCGGCTCAGACGGACGTGTTCTCGTTGTCGTCCGCAGCCTCGTCTGATCCCTCGTCGACGCCCTTCTTGAACTCTCTGGCTGATGCGCCAACCGAACGGGCGAGCCCAGGGAGCTTCTTGGCTCCGAAGAGCAACAAGATCACGACGAGAACGATCAGCAATTCCGGCCCACCGATGTTCCTGATGAATGCGAACACACGCACCTTCCTTCGTGTCGGCGAGTGTACTTGCCGCATCGAACCGGAACAACAGAGCGAACCATGCCGGAACGCGGGGCTCACGTTCGATTGACAGGGGCCGGGCAGTCGGACTCGCGGCTCTCCAACCGCCCGATGGGGCCGACATTCGCCATAATGGCAGAGGTCGGCCGACTACAAGGGAGCGTCGATGTACCGCGCACACGAAGACCGCTACGACCGGATGCCGTACGCACGTTGTGGCCGGAGCGGACTCGACCTCCCGAAGATCGCCCTCGGCCTGTGGCAGAACTTCGGGAGCCATGCGCCGATCGAGACGGCCCGCGAGATGCTCCTTCGATCCTTCGATCGCGGCATCACCCACTTCGATCTCGCGAACAACTACGGGCCCGCATTCGGGACGGCCGAAGAGACAGTCGGCCGCGTTGTTGCCGGCGACCTCTCTCCGTATCGCGACGAGCTGATCATCTCAACGAAGGCCGGGCACCGCATGTGGGCCGGCCCGCACGGAGAACGAGGTGGAGGCCGGAAGGTCATGCTGGCGAGCCTCGACCAGAGCCTCAGCCGTCTCGGCCTCGACTATGTCGACATCTTCTACTCACACCGGCCCGACCCGGACACGCCGCTCGAAGAGACCATGGGCGCACTCACCACGGCAGTTCAACAGGGCAAGGCCCTCTACGTGGGCATCTCGTCATACGGGCCTGTTCGAGCGCGCGAAGCGATCGCCCTCTTGCGCAACTCGGGAACGCCGTGCCTCGTTCACCAGCCCTCGTACTCAATGCTGAACCGTTGGATCGAGAACGACCTCCTCGACGTTGCCGAAGAATCGGGCGTCGGGATCGTGGCGTTCTCTCCGCTGGCGCAAGGGATGCTCACCGATAAGTACCTCGACGGGATCCCCCCGAGCTCACGCGCCACGCAGGAGACCTCGCTGAAGTCGAGCTTCCTCACCGACGCCAACATCGCCCGGATCCGAGCGCTCAACGAGATCGCGGCGGACCGCGGGCAGACGCTCGCTCAGATGGCGATCGCATGGGTGCTGAGAGATCCGAGGATCACGACGACGATCATCGGAGCAAGCCGGTGGCCGCAGATCGAGGACAGCCTCGGCGCCCTCGACAATCTGGCCTTCACCGACGATGAACTGGCAGAGATCGACCGACATGCAGTCGAGGGCGGCATCAACATCTGGGCGGGATCGAGCACCGAGTAGCAGATGCTTCCCAGGCGTGCCGGTCGGGGACATGTCGCGATCGCTGCTGCGGATCAGCGTCTCAGAAGGAACCGGATCGCGAGAATCGTCAGTTCGTAGAGCACGTAGAGCGGCGTCGCCAGGAGCATCAGCGTCATTGGATCGCCCGACGGCGTGATGATCGCCGCCGAGATCAAGATGATCAGGACCGCCCACCGCCGGTTCTCTCGGAGGGTGCTGCTGGACACCGCGCCGACAGCCGCAGCGGCGAACAAGAACACCGGGAACTCGAACGCCAGCCCGAAGGCGAGGATGAACCTCATCGCGAACTTCAGATAGAAGTCGGCGCCGATGACCGGCGTGAGGGTGTCCCCGCCGAACTCCAGGAGGAATCCGAGACCGCGCTCGAGAGCGGCGTAGCCCACCACCACCCCGGAGAAGAAGAGAAGCACGAACACACCGGTGAGGGGATAGGCCCAACGCTTCTCCTTCGAGGTGAGCGCCGGGGCAACGAATCGCCACGCCTGGTAGAGGATGACGGGCGATGCGAGAATCACGCCGCCGAACAAGCTGAGCCGCATGACGGTGGCAAACGCCTCCGTCGGCCTGAAGAACGCGAGCGAACCGTCCGGCACGGCGAGTTCGTAGGGCCGGCCGAGCAGATCCAGAATCCACTCGTGGAAGAAGAACGCCAGAACCGTACCCAACGCAACAGCTGCTGCAGCTTTGACAAGACGTGATCGCAGCTCGACGAGATGCTCCATCAAGGGCATGTGCGGTGTAGTCACGACGCTTCTTCACCTGGCTGCGGCGACGCATCGGCGTCCGAGTCGCCGGCTCCGCCCGAGGACCGTGGATCACTTCCTGCGGCCTGCAGACCGATGTCGGGCATATCGATCGACATGTCGGGCAGTGATGATGCTGCGTTCTTCATCTCACCCAAGGCGGCGTCGTACTCCCCCTTGAGATCCTTGATCGGCGCCGTCACTTCTCCGTACTCAGCATCGATCGCCTCGGTGACGCCTCGTGTCATCGCACGGGCCTTCGCCAGCAACTCGCCGGCTTTGCGCGCGATCTCCGGCAAACGCTCCGGGCCGAAGATGATCAGCGCCACGAAAGCAATAAAGAGGATTTCACCGGTGCCGAGGCTTCCCATGCTCGAATAGTAGGACTGCGGCCTTGCTTGCCCGCTCGGCGGCCCGGCCGACCCGCGTCGTTTGTGCCTGCGTTCAGAACAGTTCTGGTCGTAGGCACAGACAATCGAGCAAGTCCGAACGGCATCGGACGTTCGTGCCTACGTTCATGACAATCCTGGTCGTAGGCACAAACGACGGAGAAGGAAGGTCAGGCGGGGGGCTCGCCGTGGATCTCCGTGTACAGGTCGATCGCCTCTTCGAGGTAGTTGACACCGCAGACGAGAGCGACCGACGCATAGGCCGAGCACTCACCGGTCTTGACGTACGCGTAGGCCGTCTCTGCCATCTCATCCATGAGCTTCCGGTGCGGCTTCGCGTCGGGTTCGACGGGCAGCTCTGCCATCGTCGCCGCGTAGACCTCGGGATTCCACTGCTCGAACTCGGTTGCGACGGTGGCGGCCTCGATGACGAGCTCTTCCTTGAAAGCCCGAACGACATCGACGATCGACGGGACGCCGCAGGTCAGCGCGAGGTCGATCCGGTGCGCCCCCTCAGGGACACGGAGGCCCGCATCGGTGAGCACGATGATGTCGCCGTGTCCGGCGGCCCCGATGAGATCGAGGATCTCGGGGTGGAGGATGCCACGCTGCTTCATGAGTCACTCCCTGACGATCGACGAAGTGCACAATTGTTCTACATTGGACATTTGTGCGAGAACCGATGATACTTCGAGGAGTGCTTGACGACAATACCCGAACAGAGCTCGCAGTCCGAGTCGCGTGGTTGTATCACGAACGTGGGCTGACGCAGCAGGAAGTGGCGGATCGCCTTGGGCTGTCGAGGTCGACGGTCAGCCGCGTCCTCTCCGACGCTGAGCGCGACGGGATCATCCGGGTGGTGATCACCAAACCGCTCCCCGAGACGGCCCGGCTCGCCGAGGCACTCATCGAGCGCTACGGCTTGAGCGGTGCCGTCGTTGGCCCAGCTCTCGACGATGAGCCCCCAGCGGTCGCAGCTGCTACCGCCATGGCGCGCCGGCTCGAGAGCATCGCAGCTTCCGGATCGGTGACGATCGCCGCAGGTTGGGGACGAACGATCGCTCTCTCAGCCCGCGAGACCCGGCCGACGCCCACGTCTCACGTCGTGGTCGTCGACGCATTCGGGCACACGACGACGGACGACACCACCGCAGCCGTCGAGGTGACGAACACGCTGTCGCGCAAGTTCGACGCCAAAGTCATGCACGTGCCCTCGCCGGGCTTCGTCGCGTCCCGAGAGCTCGCGGAATCGTTCCTCGATTCCCCGCCTGTGGCCCGCTCTCTGGAGACCGCCCGCACAGCCGATGTCATCATCGTGTCCGTCGGCGTGATCGGCCCCGAATCGCTCCTCCTCGCCGAGGGGTTCATCAACCAAGAAGGCATGGACGAGGTCGTCGCCGCCGGAGCAGTCGGAGAGGTCTTCGGCTGGTACTTCAATGCCGCAGGCCACGCCGTGGACGCGCCCGGGATGTACCCGATCGCCCTCACACCGGACGACCTGAGGTCCGCGACGCGCGTCATCGGCGTCGCCGGAGGAGCCGAGAAGGCCGCTGCCATCAAGGGTGCAATCGCCGCCGGCTTCCTCGATGAGTTGGCGATCGACGAGACGTTGGCGGGAGCCCTGCTTCAGTAGATCAGTAGCGAAGTAGCCAAGCGCTTGTGTGGGCGTTCGCGAATCTCTTCGCTACTTCGCTACCCGATGGCCGCGCGAAACGCCTTGGCGCTACTGCGAAGGCTCTCCCCACGATGGAGGTCGCCGCCGATGAGCAGCGCTACGTCGTTGCCGTAGAATTCGACGATCTCGCCGACCCTATCCATCGTCATACCCCCGCCCGGCGCAGGCAGGATCGCGCGCACACCGTCGATCGGTTGCCGGCAGGCGGACGCTACCTCCATGCACTCCACCTTGCTGAACGAGAACCGTCCACCATGGTGCGGGAAGATCGACAGGTCGGCGCCCGCGTGCCTCATGATGGTGCCGTACAGCACCCCGTGGCTGATGCCCCCTGTTGGGGATGAGTTGAAGCCGCCAAGGAACGCAGGGTGACCCATGATCGGCACACCGATCTCGTCTCGGACGGCGAGGTCCCGCATGTGGTCGAAGCCCGTGATGCCGGGAAGGATGAGCAGCCCGCCCGCGCCCGCCTCGAGAGCGATCTGAACTCGCTCCTCGAGGAGCCTTTGGGGAGCGTTGATGCTCGGCATGTAGATCGAGGTCCGTCCCGTCTCCTCGTTCGCCCTTCGCACTGCGTCGGAACACGCTCGCACCCGTGCGTCGAACTCGGCAAACGGCTGGTTCGCGAGGCTGTGATCGTCCTTGATCATGTCGATGCCGCCGGCGGCGAGCTCATACGCGGTCTCGGCGAGCCGCTCCGGCGAGAGCCCCATGGGCTTGAGCGCGGTTGAGAGCAGCGGGCGGTTCGGGGCATCAAACATCTCGCGCAGCCCCTCGGTGCCGAAGCGGGGACCACCGAGGAGCTCGGCGAGGCTCTGAGGAACCGTCACATCGACGAGCTTGACGTCGCGCAGGAGGCTGGTGTTGCCGAAGAGCACGTTCAGAAGCTGTGGAAACTCGAACCCGGTCGTCTCCACGGCGTAGCTCACCTCGGCACGCACCGTGTCCGGCCCGACCTCGCCGAACGCCTCTATCCGGCCGATGATCTCGCTACGGATCCCATCGTCGGCGATGAGATCCGCAGGGAATTCGATCGTCTGCTCGACGCAGATGGCCTCGACCCGGGACCGCGCCTCACCCACCGGCCCGGTCAGCTCGTAGACGGCGCCGACGCGCTCTCCCGAGACAACAACGTCGGTGGGTTCAATCACTAGAGCGCCTCAGCCTTGGCGAGGCTGTGGGTCGCCTCAACGCGCGCCTCGGCAAGGTCATCGTCGGTGATGCCGGTGTTCTTGCCCGTCAGCTCCTCGACGCCTGCCACAAGCGCCGCCGCGTCGAGGCCGTACTCCTTCATGAGGTATGCCCGGCTCGCTCCGTGCGCGTATGTGTCGCGCAGACCGAGCCGGAGAAGCCGCTTGCCAGACCCCGCCTCGGCCATCACCTCGGCGACGGCCGATCCGAGTCCACCGATGATGGTGTGGTTCTCGAGCGTGATCACGCCGTGGCGGGATCGTTCGATCGACTCGATGACGAGGGGATCACCGAACGGCTTGTGTGTGGAGACGTGGAGGTGCCGGATGCCGATACCGGCGCCGGCGAGCGGCTCTGATGCGCGCATGGCTTCTTCGGTCGTGATGCCTGCCGTGAGAACGACGACGTCGTCCCCATCGCTGAGCATCCGGACCTCATCGAGCTTCATCGGCTCGTCCTGGGGGAAGAGCCTGGGGACCTCCCCGCGCAGCATTCGCACGTAAACCGGTCCGTCGACGGCGTGGGCAACGTCGAGCACCGACTCGACCTCGGTGGCATCGCCGGTCTCGACAATCGTCACGTTCGGGGTCGCCCGCATGATCGCCACGTCCTCGATCGCCTGGTGCGTCACACCTCCCGGGGTTGTGATCCCCGGTAGGAACGCGACGAATTTGACGGGCAGGTTCGGATACGCGATCGACATCGCCAGCTGGTCGTACGGCCGGCGATAGATGAACACGGCGAACGTGTGGATGTAGGGCACGTAGCCCTCTCGTGCGAGACCGGAGGCGAAGCCCATCACGTTCTGCTCTGCCATTGACATACCGAAGAAGCGGTCCGGATACGTGTCACGCCACTTCCCGACCTCGCTCGAATTCGTCAGGTCCGCAGTGAGGACGACGACCTCCGGCTTGTCCTTCGCCCAGGCGATGAAGTTCTCGACGTGGGGGCGTTTGACGATCTCCATGTCAGTTCACCATCTCCTCGTATGCACCCTCGTAGAGCGCCTTCTCCTCATCCGATACGAAGCGCAGGTAGTGGAGCAACGGAGCGCGCTCCTCGAAGATCGGAAGACCGCGGGTCGGGTTCGTGAGCGCCATCACGAAGTGCGGCTTCCCGGTCTCGGCCGACATCGCTGCGTTGAGGGCGCCGAGGTCGTGGCCGTCGACCTCGATGGCGCTCGCTCCAAACGCTTGGATGCGGCCGGTGAGTGGATCGACGTAGTTCTCGGCGTCCAAGCACCCGTCGCATTGCTGGCCGTTGACGTCGACGATGACCTTGAGGTTGTCGAGATCGAACTTCGCCACCTCGGAGATGGCTTCCCAGATCTGGCCTTCCTGAAACTCGCCGTCGGACATCATGACCCACACCTTGCCGGTGTCGCCGCGACGCTTCCGTGCGAGGGCGATCCCTCCCGCTTGGCTGAGAGCCTGCGACAGCGACCCGGTCGTCGTCTCCACCCCCGGAGAGTGTTCGGCACCGATCATCTCGACCGTACTGCCGTCCGCATCGAACTGCTCCAGCCCTTCTTCTGCGAGACGGCCGACCTCGATGAGCGTCGTGTAGAGCACGAGCGCGTAGTGCGCCGGGGAGAAGATGAATCGGTCGAACTCCGGGGCCTTCGGACCGTTGTACTCGCCACCGTTGAAGAAGTCGGGATTGTCTGATCCGGGGACGCCGGAGAACGGGCGGGGAACGAGCGGCGCTGTGCTGTCGCCGAGGTTGAGGATGCGCGTGTAGAGCATCGCGAAGATCTCTGCCGACGACAACGCCTGGCTCATGTATCCACCGTTGTGGCGCAGCACATGGTCGAGGACTCTGGTGCGGATGCGGTCTGCGACGGACTGTGTAGTTGCTTGCCAATTGCCGTTGGGTGCAGGCAATGTCATGCCGGTTCCCCCTTCTCGAACGCGCCTTCGATTGACTCGGCGTACGGCGGGCGGAGCACGCCGACGTCGGTGATGATGCCCGTGATGAGCTCGCCGGGCGTCACATCGAAAGCCGGGTTCCAGGTGGGAACACCGGCGGGCGCCGTCGGCTCGCCTTGCCACTCGGTGAGTTCGTGACCGGCGCGCAGCTCGATCTCGATCTCGTCTCCCGAGGCAAGGCTCCTGTCGAATGTGGAGAGGTCTGCAGCGACGTAGAACGGAATGCCTGCATGCTTCGCGTTCACCGCATGCGAGAACGTCCCGATCTTGTTCGCAGTGTCACCGTTCGCCGCGATGCGATCGGCACCGACGATGACGACATCGACCTTGCCCTGTGCCATTGCCGTCGCGTCGGCACCATCAGGCATCAGCGTCACGTCGATACCGGCGTCGAGAAGCTCCCACGTCGTGAGTCGCCCCCCTTGGAGCAGCGGCCGCGTCTCGGATGCGAGGACCTTGACCCGCTCTCCGGCGGCCGCCTTCGCATAGATGACGCCGAGGGCGGTCCCCCACCCTGCGGTGGCGAGGCGGCCCGTGTTGCAGTGCGTCATGATGTTGACCGCATCGGTGAGCTCGGCTCTGCCGTACTCACCGATGAGCGTGCACGCTTCGCGATCGCGGTCGATGATCGTCAGCGCCTCAGAGAGGGCGAAGGAACGGATCTCCCCCGGCGACTCCCCCGTCATTGCAGCGTCGCGAACCCGCTCGACGGCCCAGCCCAGGTGCACCGCCGTCGGTCTCGCTGATCCGATCTCGTCGGCGAGGCCGACGAGCGTCGCCCGGGCGCTGGAGGCATCTCCCGGGCGACGCTCGTCGAGACCGACAACCATGCCGAGTGCTCCGCATGCGCCGATGGCCGGCGCACCGCGGACGGCGAGGCGGTAGATGGCGTCGACGACACCGTCGACCGACGCAAGCTCGAGGATCACGAGGCTCCCCGGCAGCTGCGTCTGGTCGATGATCTCGACGTGATCTTCGACCCAGATGACCGACGGCCGGAGCGCTTCGGGATCGAAGCCGGCCATCAGGACTCCGTGGACGGACTTCTCGGACCGCTCGCCATCACCGCCGCCGCGACATCGTCGAAGACCTCATTCGAAGCGGCAACCGTCCCAAGCCTGTCCCGGTCTTTGATCCACGTCGATGCAGTGCGCAGCACGATCGTCGCAGCCTTGACATGCTCTTCGGGAGGCAGCTCCTGGATGTCGGTGACCTTGGCGATCCCGATGATCCGACGGATCGCCTTGCATCCGCCGAAGCCGAGCGAGTCCTTCTGAACCTGTGTGAGCCACGCATCGAGGAACGAATCGGTCCACGTGCCGTAGGGTCGCGTCGTCCAGAGGCGTCGCATCTCGGCCTCGAATGAGTCCCATGTCTCTTGAGCGAGACCGGCAAGGAAGTTCTTGAACTCGGCGGGACGGTCGAGGACCTCGGCTCGCGCTCGTGCGGCAAGGTAGTTGCCGAAGAGTGCTCCGAGGTCGAACCCGATCGGCCCGTAGTAGGCGAACTCGGGGTCGATCGCTCGGGCGTCGCCGCCGCCGTCATCGTTCATCGTCACCATGACCGAGCCGGTGTGGAGGTCGCCGTGGATGAGTGCCTCGGCGGCGGTCATGAACTTGAACTTCAGCATCCCGACTTCGCCCCGCAGCCAGTGGTCGGTGCGCAGTGCCATGACCTCCGGCTCGAGCTCGTCGACGAAGCTGTTGTTGTCGTGCTCGATGTACGGCTCGGTGAAGACGAGATCCTCGGTGATCTGGCACAGCTCCGGATTGATCGCCTCGGCCGTGCGTTCCTTGACCGCCATCTGGTCCACCGCGAAGTACGACGTGTGGAAAGCGAGATTGGCGACGTACTCGCCCATCATCGCTGCGACGCCCCGATGGATGAATCCGTCGTTGAGCTTGCCGCGCCAGATCTCCCAGCCCATCAGGTTCTCCATGGCGACGACGTGCTGCTCCGCATCGATCCCATAGAAGTCGGGAACGAGGTGCGGCGTGAGCTCATCAGCGATCGCAAGCCCTCTCGCCTCGGCGATGACCCGCTCAGGGGTCAGCGGCCACGCCTCACCGACGAGCCGGACGTACGGGAGGGACTGTTTGAGGCAGATCCCCTTCCCGTCGGCGTCGTGGCACACGAAGACGAGGTTGAGGTTGCCGTCGCCGACCTCCTCCACCTCGAGCGTCGACGTGTCGACGATGCCCGCCAGGTTGGGCTTGGACGCGATGTAGGCCGGGATGGTGTCCGGCGTCAGGATTTCGTATTCGACTGCCAAGGTCTGCCTCCAGGCTTCTCAGTTGACGGGGTCGAGGGCGTGACTTCCCAGGGCCATCACTTTGATGTCCATCCACGGGAACAGCGGCATAGAGCTGAGGATGGCGTGGAGCTCGTCGGTGTCGTCCACTTCATAGAGAACCTTGACGGCGCGGCGCCCGGGCACTCTCCAGATGCGCTTCAGCTTGCCCTCGTCGACGAGCTGCTGCCCCCGCACCCCCTCCGCGGCCTTGACGGCCGCGAGGCGGTCGGGATCCATATCCGGTGGGATGTCCTGCTCGATGTGGACGAGGAACTCCACGAGATCAACCCCCCGTCGGCGGCGCAGCGATCAGGTCCATGGCGTCCTTCGGGTCCGCGTCCTCGTGGATGACGGCGCGTAGCGCACTCGCCATACCCACCGGGTCGTAGTGCTGCCAAATGTTGCGGCCGAGATTGACGCCGATCGCGCCCTTGTCCATGCCGTCCCGCACGAACGAGAGCACCTCGAGGGCGTCGTCGGTCTTCGGTCCGCCGGCGATGACGACCGGCACGGGACACGTCTCGGTGATGCGGTCGAATTCCTCTGTGTAGTAGGTCTTGACGACACGGGCTCCGAGCTCGGCGGCGATCCGGGAGGCGAGGGCGAGGTAACGGGCGTCCCGCTTCTCGAGCTCCTTGCCGACGGCCGTCACGGCCATGACCGGGATGCCGTAGCGCTCGAACTCGTTGACCGCGGTCGATAGGTTGTTGAGCGTCTGGACCTCGTTCTCGGAGCCGACGAACACGGACACGCCAACGGCTGCCACGTTCAGACGGATCGCCTCTTCAACCGACACGACGAGCCGCTCGTTCGTGAGGGTCTCACCGACGACGCTCGGCCCGCCGCTGATCCTGAGGATTGCGTTCGCCCTGCTCTCAGCGGGGATCGCAGATCGAAGCACGCCTCGGGTCACGAAGAGTGCGTCCGCGATCGGGGTGAGGTCCTTGACGGTCTCGCCCGGCTTCTCGAGGCTCCGCGTGGGTCCGAGGAAGTAGCCGTGATCGATCGCGAGGAAGAAGGCCTTCCCGGTCTCGGGCGGAATGATCCGCGCCAACCTGTTCTTCATGCCCCAGTCCATGATCTTCTTCCTTCCTCTCGCTCGGTTTCCGAGCCTCTCTCTGTCCGTTCTGCACATCTGTGCAGGTAGTGCACTTTCGTGCACCACAGCGTACTACGCCGCTCCCATCGGCCGCAAGGCGTTCCCCTACCGACCGGTCAGATGACTCGGTCGCTTCCTCCGTCGATGGGTATGTGGGCACCGGTGACCGTCGAGAACACCGGGCTGAGGGTGGTGGCAACGATGCCCGCCACGTCCGCACTCGTGATCTCGATGCTCAGCAGGTTCCGACGCTTGTACTCCTCGACCGTCAGGCCGTAGCGCGCTGCACGCTCGGCGAGGAGTTCGTCCGTCCAGAGCGCCGTGTCGAACACGGCATCCGGGTGGACGGAGTTGATGCGGATGCCGTCGCTCGCCCACTCAAGAGCGGCGACTCGGGCGATCTGGTTGGCAGCAGCCTTCGACGCCGAATACGCCGATGCGCCCGGCCCGGGGGCCGCGACGTTCTTCGACCCCACTACGGCGACACGACCAAGGCGGGGAGCCAAGGCGAGGAGCGGGTGCACGAGTTCGAGGAGTTGAACGAATGCGTCGACGTTCACCGACATGGCTTTGCGCCACGCTGCCGGGTCGTGCTCTGCGATCGGCGCCGACTCCGGGAACAGCCCGGCAGACGCCACGAGCATGTCCACTCCCCCGAACCGCTCAACGGCTGCATCGAGGGCGCTGGATGTGGCCGACTCAGAGGTGAGGTCACACGGAACGCCGAGGTAGGAGGCATCGTCGGAGACGTCGACGACCGAGGCGCTCACATCGAGACCGACGACCGCCGCACCACGATCGAGCAGCTCGAGAGCGCACGCCCTCCCAATTCCCGACGCGGCTCCGGTTACCACGGCAACCTCGCCGGCGAATTCCTCCGATTCGGCAGCGCGATCGAGCTTCGCCTGCTCGAGCTCCCAATACTCGAGATCGAAGAAGTCCGTTGCCGGGAGCGCCGCGTAACCGCCGAGTTCAGTAGCGCGTTCGATGACCCAGATCGTTCTCTCGTAGATATCGCGAGCGGCATCCGCCGTTCGAGCGTTCGGGCCTGCCGTGAGCATGCCGTATTCCCGGTCGAAGATGACCCTCGGTGCCGGGTCCAGCATGCAGGGCGCCGTCGCGAGGTGCTTGTTCTCCTCGTAGTAGGACTCGTACCGGTCGGCGTACGCGGTGACATCCCTGCCGAACATCGGGAGGGTCTTCGTCCAGATCACGTGATCGGGTGTTGCCGGCCCCTGCCCTGCGAGGGTCTCGAGATCCGGCCGCTGGGAGAACGCCCAGCTCCCATCGTCCGTGTGGCGAGACAGGATCATCGGCCTGCCGGCCGCCACCGAGATCTCGGAGCGGAGGGATGCGAGGCCGGGCCGGTCGACGCTGGGTATCGCATCGACCAGCCCGGGGACCACCCCGCCGCTGGAGGATCTCGTGAGGTGCTCTTCCGCTTCGGAGACGAGCTCGATCATGCGCTCATACGCCTCGCGGTGCGTAGAGCCGAAGGTGAAGAGGCCGTGGTTCATCAGAACGATGCCGATGGTGCGGTCGGTGATCTGCGCCGCGTACTCGTCGGCCGTCGCCTTTCCGACCCTGAACCCGGACCGGGCGTACGGCACGACGACGACTCGATCCCCGTACAAGTCGCGCACACGCTCGGCGCCACCGTCGGTATTGGAGATCGCAAGAAGTGCGTCGGAGTGCGTGTGCTGAACCGCGTGGTCGGAGATGATCGCGTGGATCATGGCCTCGACCGATGGATTCGGTGCCGAGGCGTCGAGCTTGGCGGTCTTCAGCTCGTTCGCCATCTCCAGGTCCGGCAGCTCGTCGAGGTCGGAGAGCCGGCGGACATGATCGAGGTCGAGAGGTGTGAACCCGGCAGCCTCGATGTCGGCGAGGTCCCATCCGCTCGCCTTCACCCACAGAACGTCGATCGGATCGCCGTGGACGTTGTAACCCACGGTCTTGATCGAGGTATTGCCACCACCGTGGAGGACGAGCGTCGGCTCGGCACCGAGAAGCTTCGATGCGTAGACGCACGGTCCAAGCACACCATCGAAGGCCTTCGCCTCGATCTCGTTCCAGTGGCTCTTCACTCGACCCCCTCTCTGCCTGTAATGGCGTGTGCTCGTGTCAGTCGCTCGCAGCAGGTGCCGCGCCCCGGAATTCGGGGTAGAGGGCGAGGATCGACTCCTCACTCGCCTCGGCGATGCCGCGCTCCGAGATGATCCCGGCCACGAGCCGTGCCGGCGTCACGTCGAAACCGAAGTTCGCTGCCTCCGTGCCCGGCGCCGCGATCCTCGGTTCGATCTGCTCACCGTCGTGCCACGCAGTGGCGTTCGTTACCTCGGTACCGTCCCGCTGTTCGATCGGGATGTCCTTCACACCGTCTCGGATCGTCGCATCGAACGTGCTCGATGGAAGAGCTGCGTAGAACGGAACGCCGTTGTCGTTGGCGGCGACCGCCTTCATATAGGTCCCGATCTTGTTCGCAACGTCGCCGGCGACGGTCGTCCGGTCGCTCCCGACGATGACCATGTCGACCATCCCGTGCTGCATGAGGTGACCCGCCGAGTTGTCGGCGATGAGGGTGTGCGGGACGCCGTACTGGCCGAGCTCCCATGCGGTGAGCCTGGCGCCCTGATTGCGGGGCCGGGTCTCGCTCACCCAGACGTGGATCGGGATGCCGGCGTCGAATGCGGCATACATCGGCGCGGTCGCCGTGCCGTGAGACACGAACGCGAGCCACCCGGCGTTGCAGTGAGTCATGATGTTGACGGTCCGCCCGGTGCGTTCGTGGATCTCTCGAACGATCCCGAGCCCGTGCTGCCCGATCGACGCGCACATCGCGATGTCTTCGTCGGCGATCGCCTCGGCGACCTCGCGAGCGCGAGCAATCCTGACCGACGAGTCGTCGATACCGACGATCTCCCCGAGTTGTCGCTGGACGGCCCACGTCAGGTTCACGGCCGTCGGGCGGCTGTCTTCGAGCGTCTTCGCCGAGGCCCGAAGCTCGGCGTCGGCATCCGCTTCGCCGAGGCCATCGGTGGCGAGCGCCGCGAGGTACATGCCGTAGCCCGCGGAGACCCCGATACAGCCGGCACCGCGAACGACCATGTCGGCGATGGCGGTGGCCATGGCATCTGCCGTTCGGATCGACACCTCTTCGTACTCGAACGGGAGGAGGCGTTGCTCGATCGCGACAACGCTGGCCGGATCCGCCGGATCAATCCAGACGGTGCGGGGAGCGGCTTTCGCCGGTTCGCTCATAGGGGAACCGCCGCAACGAATCGTTGCTTCTTCCTCGACAGTGTGAACGAGAAGATCAGCGCGACGAGGAGCACGAAGCCCTTCACGACGTCCTGCCAGTAGTACTGGAAGTTCATCATGGTCGTGCCGGTGAGCAGGATCCCGATGAGGATGGCGCCGAGCGCCGTACCGAACGCGTTCGGCTTGTTCGCGCCGAGCACGGACGTCCCGACGAGCGCGACGGCGACCGCATCGAGGAGGAGGGAGTTCCCGGCCGAGATGTCCCCCTGGCCGATCCGGGAGGCGAGGATGAGGCCGGCGATCGAGGCATACACGCCGGAGAGCATGTAGGCGAAGGCCTTGTAGCGGCCGACCCGGGCACCGGCGAGTCTGGCCGCCTCAGGGTTCGAACCGATGGCGTACATGACCCGGCCCCACTTCGTCCGGGAGAGCAGGAACCACGTGAGAACTGCAATCACGGCGAAGATGATCACGGGGTAGGGAATCGCGAACGGGCCGAGGTCGAGCGATCCGCGGTTGATCTGGAGGAAACCCGGCGTGAACTTGCCCGGAGCCACCGTCCCGTCACGCAGGATGAGACCCGACGAGACCGACTGGCCGTCGACCGGGACGAGCTTCAACCCTTGGATGAGGAACATGGTTGCGAGCGTGGCGAGAAGATCGGGGATCTTGAGCGCCACGATCAACAGTGCGTTGACGGCTCCAATGATCGCCCCGGCGAGGATGACGGCGATGATCGCGACCGAGCCTTGCTGGGCGTAGATGACCATTGTCATGGCGGCCACCGTCACCGACATCCCAGCCGTCGCTCCGACGGAGAGGTCGAGCCCGCCGACGACCATCGTGACCGTGACACCGAGTCCTGCGATCGCGACGACCGACGTGAACTTCAGCATCGAGAACATCGTCGATGACATTCGGAACGCGGGGATCGTCGCCATGAAGTAGGCGAAGAACAGCACGGTGACGGCGATGAAGCCGTAGCGGACCAGCAGGTCGCGGGCGTCGCGCCGCTGCTTGACAGGAGCCGGGTCCGTGTCCTTCGGTGTCAGGGTTGTGGCCACTTACTCAACCTCCGAGAGTCGGTGCAGGATCTCGTCCCTACTCGTCTCCGACAGATAGGCATCGTGCCGGAGGTTCCCGTCCGCGAGCACCACGACTCGATCGGACACTTGCATGATTTCTTCCAAGTCGGTCGACATGACGATCACCGCAGAACCCGTCGCCGCGACTTCGCGACTCTTCTCGGCGAGGTCATGACGGGCGCCGACATCGACGCCTTGGAATGGTTCGTTGAGGATCATCACGGTCGGCTGCTTTCGGAGCCAGCGACCGACGACGACCTTCTGCTGGTTCCCACCTGAGAGGGACATCACCGAATCGGCTTCAGACTGGGCAATGACCCCGAAGTCTTTGATCACCGATCGGCCGACCTTCGATTCGGCGAGCGGATTGAGGACACCGAGGCGTGAGATGTCCTCGAGGAACGGGAAGGTCGAGATCATCGAGACGGTCCAATCCTTGATGATCGTCCCAGCGACCCGGTCCTCCGGAACCATGTAGACGTCGGATGCGATGGCGTCTGCGGGCGCCTTCGGGCTGAACTCGTTGCCCTTGAGGGTCATCGTGCCGGCCTCGAACGGGTCGGCGCCGAACATGCCGCGGGCGAGCTGACTGCCACCGGAGCCGAGGAGGCCGAAGACTCCGGTGACTTCGCCAGCTCTGATCGAAAGATCGAAGGGTGACGACTTGGGGAGGAGTTGGACACCGTTGAGGCACAGGACGTTGTCCGTGCCGCGCAGCTCGCCGGTCCGCTCGTGGGGGTCGGCTTCGGCCGCACCGAGCATCTGGTGAAGGGCGTCGGGCCAGTCGAATGGAGGCGTGTGGTCACTGCGGATGACGCCGTCGCGAAGGACGAGGAGGCGGTCGGCGATGTCGTCGATCTCGCCGAGTCGATGGGAGACGTAGAAGATGGCGACGCCCTGGTCGCGGAGGTTTCGGATGACGTCGAAGAGGCGCTCGGCCTCGGACTCCGAGAGCGCCGAGGTGGGCTCGTCGAGGATGAGGAGGCGGGGCTTGCGGACGAGTGCCCGGGTGAGTAGGAGCATCTGCTGCTCGGCGATCGGGAGTTCGTACACATCGCTGCGAAGCAGGTCGTCCGACCAGTCGAGGTCGAGGATCGCCGCCACCTCTCGTGCACGCGGGATGAGCGACTTGAGCGAGGCAGCGCGGGGGACGGCGTTGTTGACGATGCCTTCGAAGAGGAGGTTCTCGGCGACGCTGAGGCCGGGAACGACGCCGTCTGCGATCTTCTGGTGGACTGCCTGGATGCCGTACTCGTGGGCGGTCGTTGGGTGGTCGATGTCTACGGCGGCACCGTCAATGATGACGGTGCCGCCGTAGCCGTTGTACACGCCCGAGAGCACCTTGATGAGGGTCGACTTGCCGGCGCCGTTTGCACCGAGCATTGCCGTCACCTTCCCCGGTTCGATTGCGAGGTCGATCCCCTTCAGCACCTCGTTGGGGCCGAAGGCCATCGTGATGCCTCGCATCTCGACTGCGGTCTCCATCAATGTCTCTCTCAGGCTCTCGCTTCGTTTCTCTGGACTAGAACTCGACCGACGGGATCCAATCTGCCGACTGCACATCCGCAAGGTTGAGCTCAGGCATCGCCGCACGCAACTCCACCATGTTGGTGATTGCGTTGTCGAGCAGGAACGCCTGTGTGACGAGCACACCCGGGAAGTCAACGAGACGGCTGTCCTGCTGACCCGCGAGCTCGAGGATCATGGTCCGCATGACGGCGGCGCCGATCGCATTCGGGTCGGTGGTCGCCGTGGCCTTCCACGGGCTCCCTTCGGCGGTCATGACCTCGATGTCGGCGTTCGAGATATCGATGCCGTACGCCCAGATCTTGTCCGCGAGGCCGTTGTCGTTGATTGCCGAAACCGTGCCCTTGGTCAGCTCGTCGTACGGAGCGAAGATCGCCCGTACGTCCGGATTGGCCTTGAGTGCAGCGTCAACGAGCTGTGCGTTGTCCGTCGCGACGGCGTTCGTGAACTCGCCGACGAAGAACTCTTCAGTCCACGGGCTGTCTGTCTTGTACTCCTCCCAAACCACGTGACG
Organism: Actinomycetota bacterium; assembly: GCA_039715165.1. Lineage (GTDB taxonomy): Bacteria > Actinomycetota > Acidimicrobiia > Spongiisociales > UBA5794 > JAHEEL01. The sequence continues at coordinate 779 of JBDLHX010000004.1, read as the reverse complement.
ACGGTCGAGCGGTGCGATACCGAGCACGTTGACGTAGCCAACGTTCTGGTCGCCACCGATGTCCTCGAGCATCTGCCCGAGTGACAGGTCGGCGAGGCTCGCGTCGGACTGCTGTGTCTGGACGGCGCGCGGTGCGCAATCCTGGACGGCGATGTCGTAGATCACAACCGGGATACCGGCGTCGATCGCGTCGTTGATCCACGGACACATCGTGTCGGTCTGGCCGTGATCGACGACAATGCCGACGACACCGGAGCCGATGGCCGTCTCCATGTCCTGAGCCTGCTTGGCATTGTCCGCCTGTGCGTCGTACCACACGTACTCGATGCCAAGAGCGTCGGCCTGCTGTTTCGCGCCATTCGTCCACTGCTGGAAGTAGTCGCCTGCGCCGCTGTTCTGAACGACGGCGATCTTCACCGGCTCATCGGTGTCGAACGGGGCGGGCATGTCGGACGCCGCGGGGGCCGCCGTCGTGCCGACATCGGCCGCGGTCGTCGTCGTCTCCTCAGTTTCCTGGGAGCAACTCGCGGCGAGCAGCGCAAAGCTGAGAAGGATCGCCAAGAGCACGATCCCCTTCCGGCGTGATGCCCTCAAAATGGTCATCATCTCTTCTTCCTCCTTGTGGTGGTGATGGCTCCGGTGTGGTGACGTTGTCCGTGCAGTGACGATCTACCTTGCTGGATGGGCTGCGCACCGTTGCCGTTCACACCATGTCTCTCCGTTCGGACTTCGTCGCCGCAGGTTTCGACTGAATGCACGTTTGTGCACTACTGCACACA
>JBDLHX010000003.1:0-55782 GCA_039715165.1 Actinomycetota bacterium | reverse complement strand
CGCCTCGGCTACGCGAACATCATCCTCGAGATGGCGCCCGATCACCTGAGGGCGACCTGTGTGGCGCTGCTCGGGACGCTGATCGCTCCTCTCGCTCTGCTGCCGCTGGCGATCGGCATCGCCGCCACGTGGATGCCGCTCTCGGTGATGCTCGCTGTCGACGCCGTTGCCATGACAGGAGCCGTCATTGCGGCCTTCCTCGTGCGCGATCCGCGTCACGGCGCCGAGGGCGTCTGCATCACCTGATTGGAGCTGGAGCCGCAACGATCCTCACCGTCGGTTCAGCTCCCACGAAACCTCAATCCACGGTTTCTGGCGACGAGTAAGAGGGACGGCGAGCCCCCGTTCGCCAAGCCCTCATCTCCCTCCCCTTCAGTCTGGATCCGCGGTTTCTCGTCGGTGACGCGTCTGATTCGTGAGGTATGGCACCGGTTTGTCGGGAACCTGTGAGTTCACGAATTCGGTGAATGCGTACTCCTTCCTCTCCCACCGCAGGTGGGGGAAGTGGCCCGAGCGGAGCGAGGGTCGGAGGGGGCAACCGCGCGGGCGTCCGTGCGGGTTTGGCTGCCCTCTCTGCCCTGCCGGGCATCTCCCCCAGTACCTGGGGGAGAAACCAAAGCGCCGTCACGCAGCGAAGAAACCGTGGATTGAGGCTTCAGGGGGAGGAAGACAGTGCGTTCGGAGATCCTGCGTGTTCACCCGAATCGTGACACCCGCTGCGGTGCTGCGCCGCCGTTGCTCAACAGTTTCCTAATCGCGGCAGCAGAGGACGCGGTTTGGGACCCATCCTTCGGAGCCGTCGGCGGTCGCGCACCACGTCCAGCCGCCGGTCGACTGGAACCCCATCACGACATCGCCCGGCTCGACACGGAGCTCCGCCGCTGAGTAGGCGACGACGATCGTCGCCGAACCGTCCTCCTCGACGTGGAGGTAGTCGTGCGGTACCCATCCCCCTGTTCCGTCTTCGGATACGCACCATTCGTACGAGGTCCACTCAGCGTCGCGGTGACCGACGGTGACACGTTCACCGGCTGTAAGCACGAGCGCCTTGCGGTCGGCCGGGTGCCACGCTTCGTCGATGACGTACTCGATGCCGGTCATGTCACCGGGACGTCGCGTCCCATGTCCGAGAAGAGCGTGAACTCGGGAAGGAACGTCATCGGGATCCTTCCGACGGCTCCCTGCCGGTGCTTGGCGATCATCAACTCGGCGACGCCCTTCGACTCCACCTTGTCCGGGTTGTAAGCCTCGTCCCGGTAGATGAACAGGACAACGTCACTATCTTGCTCAATCGCTCCCGATTCGCGAAGGTCGCCGAGGCGGGGGCGCTTGTCCTCTCTGCTCTCGAGGGACCGGTTGAGCTGCGAGAGGGCAATGATCGGCACTTCGAGCTCCCTCGCGAGATTCTTCAACGACCGTGAGATGACGGCGATTTCCTGCTGCCGGTTCTCACCCGATGTGCCGTGCATGAGCTGCAAGTAGTCGACGACGACGAGGCCGAGCCCGGGACGGCGACGGAGCCTTCGGGACTTCGCCCTGATCTCGGTGACGGTGAGTCCGGGCGAGTCGTCGACGTAGATCGGCTTCTTGTACAGGGTGCTCGCCGCGTTCGAGAGCTTGGTGAAGTCGGCTTCGGAGAGGCGCCCGGTACGGAGCCGCTGCGAGTCGATCCGGCCCGCGGAGCAGAGCATGCGCGAGACGATCTCCTCACGGCTCATCTCGAGCGAGAAGATCGCCACCGGCTCTCCGCCCTGCGCGACGTTCTGCGCGATGTTGAGAGCGAGCGACGTCTTCCCCATCCCAGGCCGGGCGGCGATGATGATGAGATTCGTTGGGTGGAGCCCGGCGAGCTTGCGGTCGAGGTCCCGGAAGCCGGTCGGCAGGCCCGTGACCTCCGAGCCCAGGCGTTGGAGCTCCTCCGCCTTCTCGATCGCCGGCCCGAGGAGCGGGTCGATCGGAGCAAGACCCTCTCCGACGCGGCGTTCGGCCACCTGGAAGACCTCTTGCTCAGCCCGGTCAAGGACGTCGCTGATCGGCTCCTTCATCTCGGTGGCGATCCCGCCGATCGCCCCGCCGACGCGCATGAGCCGGCGTCGCAGCGCGTGCTCTTCAACAATGCCGGCGTAGTAGTCGACGTTCGAGGTCGTCGGAACGGTGTCGATGAGGCGTGTGAGGAAGCCCACACCCCCGACCCGCTCGAGCGTGCCGTCGCGACGCAACCCTTCGGACACCGTCACGGCGTCGATCGGCTCGTTCGCGTCGAAGAGGGTCTGAACGACCTCGAACACCTGCTGATGAGCGGGGCGGTAGAAGTCTTCGGCATGGAGCTTCTCGAGGGCAATATTCGCCGCGTCGGCGGATAGGAGAACGGCGCCGAGCACCGACTCCTCGGCTTCGATGCTGTGCGGCGGCACCTGGAGTTGGCGCGCCCCCGATGGGCGTTCAGCGACGCTCGTCACAGATCCTCCATTCGTTCTCGCCTGGCCCCATCATCGTCGCACCCGGGTGTGACGGAAACGCGCTGAGACCCGCCACGACGAGGGAAGTTCGAGCGAGTCTACGGGGAGGGTCCGGGCTCAGACCCGACTCGAACCGAGTGTTCTTCGCGCACCGGACTTTGTTTTCGCGCAGTGCCCGCGTACCCAGGGTTGCAGTCCCTGTATGCGCGGCCACGGGCCCACAGAACGAAAGGAACGATCAGCGGCATTCATTCCGCGGGCTGGTAGCGCCGTATGCGGGGACTGCAACCCTGGGTATGAGAACGGGCCCGTCCGAAGACGGGCCCGTTTGATTCCATGCTGGCGCCAGCTACGCCGGGATCACATCCAGCGTAACCGCAAACTCGACCTCGTGATGAGGCCGGAGGATCACTTCGTGGAGACCGATCTCCTTGATCGGAGCGTCGATGACGACGATCCGGCGATCGACTTCGATCCCGGTGAACTTCGTGATCGCCGCAGCGATGTCGCCATCGCCGATCGAACCGAAGAGTTTGCCTTCGTCGCCGGCGCGTGCAGCGACGACGACCCGGGTTCCGGTGAGGGACTGGGCGTAGCCCTCGGCCTCCTGGCGGGCAGAGCGCAGCGCTTCCTCGCGTGCAACGCGCATCGACTCGGCCTGGCGCAGCGCACCGTCCGTCGCCTTGACGGCGAGCGAGCGCGGCACGAGGTAGTTCCGGCCGTACCCGTCGGCGACGTCGACAACGTCACCCTTGTTGCCGAGGTCTGCGACGTCCTGCGTGAGGATGACCTTCATCACTTCTGCCTTGTCGCGACGTAGGGCAGCAGGGCCATCTCGCGGGCGTTCTTGATCGCCGTGGCGACCTCACGTTGCCGCTTCTCGTTGAGCCCGGTGACCCGACGGGACCGAATCTTGCCGCGGTCCGACATGAACTTGCGCAGCAGCGCAACGTCCTTGTAGTCGACGAACTCGTCCTCCGTGAACCGGTAAACGATCCGCTTACGGCGACGGTTGTCGACCATCGGCCGGCGCCGTTTGCGCCTCGTGTTTCGTGTCTTTGCCATCGATGTTCTCCTTAGAAGGGCGCCTCGTCGGGCCCGTAATCTGTGCGAGCAACGGGCGCGGCAGGCTGGCCCTGCTGCTGGCCCTGCTGCTGGCTCGACCAGCCGCCGTCTGCGCGAGGCGTCTTCGTGACCGTCGCGGTGGCCCAGCGGACCGAGGGACCGATCTCCTTGATGTCGACGTCGATCGTCGACCGCTTGTCGCCTTCCTGGGTCTCCCAGGAGCGCTGCTGCAGTTCGCCGACAACGATGACGCGCATGCCCTTCTGCAGGGACTCGGCGACGTTCTCGCCCATGTCGCGCCAGCAGGTGCCGCCGAAGAAGCTCGTCTCTTCTTTCCACTCGCCCTGCGCCTGGTAGCGCTTGTTGACGGCGAAGCGGACCTTCGTCATGGCGACGCCGCTCGGGGTAAATCGCAGTTCCGGATCCTCAACGAGGTTGCCGATCAGGGTCACACTGTTCACGTTGCTCATCGTTCTCTCTCTTCTCTCGCTTCCCGTACTCCCCGCATCATGAGGGGAGCGTGTGACAGGAATCAACCTTCGCGATCGGTCCTCCGAACGATCTTGTGACGGACAACGGCGTCGGACAGGGACAGAGCCCGGTCGAGCGCCTCGACGAGAACGGTGTCGCCCTCGAAGTCGAGGACGGAGTAGAAGCCCTCGTTCATGTGGTCGATCTCATAGGCGAAGCGGCGCTTCCCCCAGAAGTCGTTTCCGGTGACGTTGCCGCTGGTGTCGATGGTCGCGGAGACCTGTTCGACCTGGTTGCGGACATCCGTCTCGACCATGTCAGGCCGGTGGATGATCATCAGCTCGTACGAGCGCATCGATATCAACTCCTCTGGACGTTCGCTGAGCGAACGGTCCCTCGAAGGGACAGGATCTGGCAGCCCTTGGGGCCGCGTTCGTCGCCGCTCCGCTTGGCGGACGGCGGTGTACGGCCGGGAGTGTACCGCGAGGCATCCGATAGCCGCCGGGGACCGATCCCATTCGGACGTTCGTGTCTAGAACCACACGGGGTGTGGCATGAGACACAAACGACGGTGATTAGCGGGGAGGCGTGAGGATCGACGTCTCGTCGACGAACTCGAGATCCCCCGCTGGGGCCTCGAGGGTGTAGCGATACGACCCGGACGGGCGATACACCGGACACGGGTCCTCAACGCAAGGCTCCATGGTGAAGCCATCGACGTAGCCGCCGCCATCGTCGAAGAAGGCGATGTCGAGCGGGATGAGCGTGTCCTTCATCCAGAAGCCGGTCTCCGTCGTCTCACCGAAGATGAACAGCATGCCGTCCAAACCGCCGAGGTCGGTGACACCCATGAGGCCCTGCGATCGCTGCGCCTCCGTCTCCGCCACTGCGACGGCCAGATCACGATCATCGATCGTGATCGTCACCGTCTCGAACCCGTTGAACCCATCCGGATCGTCGGTCGAGCACGAACCGAGCAGCAGCAGCGCCCCGAGGGCGAACAGGACGCGGTAGGCGGTGTTCACGGGTAGCAAGCTACTTGCTACTTGTGTCTTGCTAGCAGTCGACGCAGGTTTCCTCGCCGATGAGTCCACGCAGAATCTCGAACGACTCGTCCGGCATGTGGTAGGTCTCTGCCTCCGCCGGGAATGCACCGCTCTCGACTTCGGAGAAGAACTGCTCGAGCGCCTCAACGGCATCGTCGGCGAGATTGGCGTAGGCGCGCACGAACTTCGGGAGGTACTCACCGCCGCCGAGTCCGAGCACGTCGTGCAAGACGAGCACTTGCCCGTCGCAACCAACTCCGGCTCCAATTCCGATCGTCGGAACCGGCACCTCTGCGGTGACGATCTCGGCGACCCTGTCCGGCACACCCTCGAGGACTATTGCGAAGACGCCGGCGTCTGCAAGCGCATGAGCATCGCTGATGAGTTCGTACGCGGCGTGGGCCTCCTTGCCCTGCACCCGATACCCGCCCATGGCGTTGACCGACTGAGGCGTGAGCCCGAGATGCCCCATCAGGGGAATCTCAGCGTCGAGGATGGCGCGAACCACGTCGAGGCGCTTGCGCCCCCCTTCGACCTTGACGGCAGCCGCGCCGCCTTCACGCACGAGTCGTGCGGCGTTGCGCACGGCGTCCTCGGGCGTCACGTGGTAGCTCATCCACGGCATGTCACCGACAACGAGCGCGCTCGGCTCGGCCCTGGTGACGGCAGAGGTGTGATGCACCATCACATCGATGTCGACCGAGAGGGTGTCGCCGTGACCCAGCACGACGTTCGCGACCGAGTCGCCGACGAGGATGATGTCGGCTCCCGCACGGTCGGCGATCTTCGCCGTCGGGTAGTCGTATGCCGTGACCATCCGGATCTTCGCGCCGCCTTTGCGCGCGCGGATTCCCGGTGCAGTAACCGTGCTCATCGGAGCTCCTCTCTCCCCACCCGAGGGTTGGGGGACCCATCGCAGCTTCAGATCGGCGGTGTTGGCGGGATCAGCCGCCCGATGGGTCGACCGTCCCTTCCGCCTGCGCCTTGAACGCTAGCGCCCGCACGCCCATTCCGGGTCGAATCGGCATCGTCTCGAAACGGGTACCGTTCTCGCCATGGCGCGCAAAGACATCTCAATGACGACGACGGAAGTCACCGCCTTCCTCGACGAGACCGCAATTCTCGAGGTGGCGACGATCGGGCAGGACGGGTGGCCCCATCTCGCACCGATGTGGTTCGTCATGGAGGACGACAAGATCGTCTTTCGGTCGTTCACCCGGTCGCAGAAGATCGTGAACCTCCAGCGTGACCCCCGGCTCACCGTGCTCGCCGAGGAGGGCGATGCATACGAGGAGCTCCGGGGCGTGATGATCAAGGCAGAGGCTCGTCTCGTTGAGGACCCGACGTACGTGCTGTCCATCTACGGCCGCCTCGCTGCGAAGTACGCGATGATCGGGCCGGAGCCGGTCGAGCTCACGGAAGAGGAGCTCGAGGAGGCTTTCGGCCGGTTCGCTTCGAAGAACACGGCAGTCGTCGTGGAGCCGACGAAGACGGCATCGTGGGATCACCGCAAGATCGGCGGCGGCTATTAGAGGCGGTCGATTCCTCCCCGTCATCCTCGTGGCGGCCCTCGCCGCCGGCTGCTCGTCGGGCGGCGCTCCCGTAGACGATGCCGCCCCATCCCTCCCCAACGACTGGGTGACATCGATCGCCGCTGATCCGGACGGGAGCCTCTGGGTCGGGACGAACGACGGACTCGGGCACCTCGACGGTGACTCGTGGACGGTGTACCGGGCCACCGACGGCCTGCCGAACGATCTCGTCAACTCCGTGACGGTCGCCGACGATGGGTCCGTTTGGGTCGGGACGAACTACGGAGCGGGCCGGCTCGAGAGCGGCGGCTGGACTCGGTACGGAATCGAGGATGGCCTCCCGAGCAACTGGGTGAACTCGATCGCCGTCGACGACGGTGGCACGGTCTGGCTCGGCACGATCTTCGGATTGAGTCGTCCGAACGGGGAGGAGTGGGAGACGATCGATGCCGACGACGGGCTCCCCACGACACGAGTCATCTGGGTCGCGTCGGCCGGCACCGAAGAGCTCTGGATCGGGAGCAATGGTGGTCTCAGCCACTTCGACGGAACAGCCTGGACCGCCTACTCCAGCTCCGACGGCCTCCCGGGTGACTGGATCAACGCGATCGACGTCGATGCCGACGGTGTCGTCTGGGTGGCCGCTCGCGGAGGCCTCGGTCGATTCGACGGAACGGAGTGGACCTCATACACGACCGCCGACGGCCTGCCCGGCGAGTGGGTGACTGCCGTGTCCACAGGGATCGACGGGATTGTCTGGGTCGGCACCACTGAGGGGCTCGCTCAACTCACCGACGGGGAGATCACCGTCCCCGCCATCGCCCAGGGCCTCCCGAACACGTCGGTCACGGCGCTCGCGCCCGGCAGCGATGGGGCCCTCTGGGTCGGGACGAAGGGTGGATTGGGACGCCTCGCCGACGGTGAGTGGACCATCTACACGGCATCGACGACGGAGCCGTAGACCGCGTTACTCGGCGCAGATCTCGAGGATCGCATCGCCATGTGCCTCGAGCTTCGCCGGACCGATGCCCGGAACCGAAGCCAGCTGAGTCTCCGTCTGCGGCCGGATCCCCGCGATCGTCTCGATCGTCGCGTCGTGGAGGATCACATACGCCGGCATCCCCGTCGCTCGTGCGGTCTCGAGCCGCCATGCCTTCAATCGCTCGACGAGCTCCGCATCGGGAGTGATGGTCTCCGGCTCCGGCGTGAGCGGGCCCGTGCGGCCCCCTACCTTGACCTCATCACCCCATCGGACCTGGAACTGACCTCCGCCTTCGACCTCCAACCAGGCGCCGTCCGCGTCGATCTCCGCCACGACCCCGCCGATGCCACCGTGAACGGCTACCGAGTCACCCACCTCGACGCCGAATCCCCTGGTCTTGCGCTCCGGGCGCTTCCGGCGCTTGACCGGTTCCGGCCCGGCGGTTCGTGCCGCCTCTCCGGTGAGTTCGTCGAGGAACCTGGAGGGATTGCCGGCGTCGGACAGGATCGTGACCTGATTGATGCCTCGTGTGATCGCCACATGCAGGATCCGCCGCTCCTCCTCGATGTCGGTCGCGAGATCGTGCGGGAGAAGGCCACGATCTACACCGAACACGACCACGCGGTCCCATTCGAGACCCTTTGCTCGATGCACCGTCGACAGGGTCACACCATCGGGACCCGATCGGTCGATCATCTCGGCGAGCCAGGGTTCGAAGTCCGAGGCGGTCGGGTGAATCGCGGCCCCTCGTCGCAGCGCCACGAGATCGTCCGACTGCGCCGAACGGTCGGCGCGGCTGCGGCCGCTATCGAGGGCGAACGCCGAGGACTCCAGTCCGATGCGGCGGATCACGACGTCGAGGAGCGCCGCTGCGTCGTCCTGTTCGGCAGCGACGGCCACACGCTCGAGGTCTTCGACGAAGCCGTCCCAGCGTTTCGCCTGCTTGCCGGCGAGGTCCGTCCCCACATCGTTCATCGCGTCGACATCGAAGAACCGTCGCCGGAGCAGGTCTGCTGCCAGCCGGTTGAGCCCCCGCGAAGGACGACGCACGGCAGTCATCAGATCCGTGCGACTCATACGGTCCGGATCCAGGCCGAGTCGCATCCAGGCCAACGTCGCCGCAACGACAGTGCGGGTGAGAATCCCTTGCCCGATTGGGGATGAGAACGGCACGCCTCGCTCCGCGAGCGCCAGGTGAACGGGGAGCAGCGCCGAGTTCACTCGCGCCAGCACAGCGACGCCGTCCAGGTCGGCGTCACCGAGCCAACCTTCGATCAGGTCGCCGGCCCGCACGCCGAGATCTGCGCCGCCCACTCGCTCGACACCGAAGACGTCGGACCGATCGGCCATGCCACCGGCTGCTCTGATCGTCTTGTCGATGCGCCGGTCGTTGTACGACAGCAGATGGATGGCGGCTTCGACGACGGGGACCGGGCACCGGTAGTTGACCTCGAGAGGATGGGAGCCGGCGCCGGGGAAGAACCGGTCGTAATCGATGAGGTAGCCCGGGTCTGCCCCGGCGTAGCCGTAGATGGTCTGGTCGTCATCACCGACGCCGAAGACGTTGAGTTGCGGAGAGGCGAGGAGACGGATGAGGAGGAGGTAGGCGCCGGTGAGGTCCTGAAACTCGTCGACGAGGACGTGGCGGCAGCGGCTCTGCCACCGGCTGCGCAGATCGGCGTCCGTGAGCAGCGCTTCGATGGCGCCGTGGACCTGTTCGTCGAAATCGGCCTCGTTCCCCCGAACGAGACGCTGCCGGTAGCGCTCGTACACGGCTGCGAAGTCCGGGACGTCGTCTCGTCCGGCCTCGACGGCTGTGGGCGACCGTAGAGCGATGCGAGACTCCGCGAGGGCTTCGATGTACGGACCGATCGTGTCCGTGTTTGGTCGCCGCGGTACCTGCACGATCCGGTCGAGGATGGCTCGCACGTCCCGTTCATCGATGAGTCGCACACCGTTGCGGGCTTCTCGGAGGATCTCCCATCCGAGTGAGTGCACGGTGCGGATGAGCGCACCGTTCGTCGCCCCAGCCCGTTCCCTCAACTCGGCGGCTGCCTTTGTGTTGTAGGCGAGGGCGCAGACGGTGTCCGGTTCTATCGCCCGGTCGTCGAGGAGGTGTCGGAGCCGGGCGGTGAGCGTCCGTGTCTTCCCCGAACCGGCCGGTGCGATGATGCGCGCAGGACCGGCGGCGTGGTTGGCAGCTGCCGCCTGGTCCGGGGCGAGGCCTCCGTCGATCGGATCGAACAGCGGCACGGCGTCGAGCCGACCCAGGGTCACGCTCTCCGCATGCACCACCGCTTCGTCGACATTGATCGGTCCACGGGGACCGCCGTCGATCCAGGCCGGGGTCCCATCGGGAAGGACCACATCGGCAGGTCCTCCTTCCGTCGCTCCGATCGCCGCGGCTTTCACGCTCCACCACCACCGTGGATCTCCGTCGCGGGCGTCGTAGGTGTTCGCCCACACGAGGAAGTGGAGCCGTTCGAGAGGGAAGGTGAAGGCCGACTCGACCTCGTAGGGACTCCTGCCGTCGGTCTCGGGCACCCTGAGAGCGCCAGGATCGACACCGAACTCGATGACGATCGGTTCCCGGTCAATCCACGAGCGGTGCAGTCGGTCGACAGCGGCGTCCGGTTCGCCCAGGGTCGCCTCGTCGATCAGCACGACCGACGCGCCTGACCACGCTTCAGGAACGGGGGCGCCGGATTCGATCACCACAGATCGGCCGAGTGCAGTTGGAACCATCACTCGGGCGAGAGTAGGGGCCGACGGTGACAGATCCGGAACGAAGTGACGGTTCTATATCGAAACGATATACTTATATCGAATCGATACATCGGAGACCGTTGGTGCTCGACTTCGCCATCCTTGGACTGCTTCACGATGAGCCGCGACACGGCTATGAGCTGAAGCGCGCCCTCGGCGAGCTCGGCTTCTGGCAGGTCTCGTTCGGATCCCTCTACCCCGCGCTCAGGCGCTTGGAGAAGCAGGGGTTCATCGAGGCCACCAAGGGCGAGGGCCGCCGCAAGGCATACAGGATGACCGATACGGGCGACGCTCGCCTCGGCGAGCTGCTGACCGACTCCGACGACGGCTCGGACCGAGAGTTCCAGCTCCGGCTGGCGTTCCTCGGCCGTCTCGAGCCGCAGCACCGTCTCGGGGTCCTCGAAGACCGCCGAACGGCGCTCCAGGACCGGCTTCACGGTGCGCGACGCTCCTTCAAGGGGGCGCGCAGCAGCGCAAGGAAGCCGGACCGGTATCGAATGGCGCTCATGGAGCGGAGGGTTCGGTCGACCGAGGCGGACATCGCCTGGCTCGACGAACTCATCGCCGGCGAGCGAAGCGCGAGAGCCGGCGCATGAGTTCACAGAACGAGGAGGCAACCATGCCCAACAAGGTACGAGTAGCGATCGCAGGACTCGGCAACTGCGCCAACTCGCTCATCCAGGGTGTCGAGTACTACCGCGACGCAGATCCGTCGCTCAAGGTCCCCGGGTTGATGCACATCGACCTCGGCGGCTACCACGTGGGTGACGTCGACTTCGTCGCCGCCTTCGACGTCGATGCGACGAAGGTCGGCCAGGACGTTTCGAAGGCCATGTGGGCCGGAATGAATAACACGATCGAGTTCGTCGAGGTCTCCGACCTCGGTATCGAGGTCCGTCGCGGACCGACCCTCGACGGTCTCGGCAAGTACTACGTCGACGAGGTCGAGGAATCGGCCGCCGAACCGGTCGACGTCGTGCAGGTTCTCAAGGACACGAACGCCGACGTGCTCGTCTCCTACCTGCCGGTCGGCTCCGAGGATGCCACCAAGTTCTATGCCCAGGCGGCGCTCGACGCCGGCGTGGGATTCGTCAACGCCATCCCAGTGTTCATCGCTTCGAACCCCGAGTGGGCGCAGAAGTTCGTCGACGCGAACCTGCCGATCATCGGTGACGACATCAAGTCGCAGGTGGGCGCCACGATCGTGCACCGCCAGCTCGCCCGCCTCTTCGAGGACCGCGGCGTGAAGATCGACCAGACGTACCAGCTGAACTTCGGCGGGAACATGGACTTCAAGAACATGCTCGAGCGTGAGCGTCTGCAGTCCAAGAAGATCTCGAAGACCCAGTCGGTCACGAGCCAGATCGAACGGCGCATGAACTCCGAGACCGTGCACATCGGCCCGTCGGACCACGTGCCGTGGCTCTCGGATCGTAAGTGGGCGTACATCCGCCTCGAGGGCACGTCGTTCGGCGACGTTCCGCTCAACGTGGAGCTGAAGCTCGAAGTGTGGGACTCCCCCAACTCGGCCGGCGTGATCATCGACGCAGTCCGTGCGGCGAAGATCGCCATGGACCGGGGCGTCGGCGGACCGCTCCTCGCTCCGTCGTCGTACTTCATGAAGTCGCCCCCGGTGCAGTACCACGACGCGGTCGCACACAACCACGTCGAGGAGTTCATCGAGGGCTCGAGCGACCTCGCCTGCGACCTGGAGACCTTCCTCTCGGCCGAGTAGCCAATCACGCCCCACCCCCTTCGGACTCTGGCGTCCGTCCAGCCATATCCGGGCTGAGCGGACGCCAGAGTTCTTGTTGTGACCGCGGATACAATGGTGGGACCACCCACGGGAAGCACATGACCGACATCAACTGAGGAATCCACCGCCTCCGGGCCACCGGCCCGCCCACCACGGGAGTTGCCATGTCTGCCATCCATTTCCACAACGTCTCCTTCTCCTACTCATCCGCCGTCCCGATCATCGAGGACGCCTCCTTCGACCTCGGCCCTGGTTGGACCGGCTTCATCGGAGCGAACGGAGCCGGCAAGTCGACAGTCCTCCACCTCATCGCGGGCGACCATCCTCCCGATGCTGGATCGATTCACCTCGTTCCGCCTCGGACCGTCCCAATCCTCTGTGAGCAGCGCATCGACGACCGAACCGCCTCGATCGACACCTTCGCCACGGATTGGGATCGAGATGCGATCCGACTTCGTAGCCGGCTTCGTCTTGAGCCGGCAGACCTCGACCGCTGGGAGACGCTGTCCCCGGGTGAGCGGAAGCGATGGCAGATCGGGGCCGCCCTCGCGGCTTCCCCCGAGGTCCTCCTCCTCGACGAGCCGACGAACCATCTCGACGACGAGGCCCGTTCCCTCCTGCTCGACGTCCTCGGGGGTTTCGACGGCGCCGGTGTCGTCGTCTCTCACGATCGCGACGTACTCGAACGGCTGACGACGAAGACGCTTCGGATCCATCGCTCGCGAACGTCGCTCCGGAACGCGTCCTACGCCGAAGCCCACGCTGCGTGGGAAGCCGAGGCCGATCTCGCGCAGCAAGACCTCGACCGGCTGAAGCGGGAGCAGAAGAAGGTCAAGCGCCGTCTCGCCGATCAACGCCGGACCGCAGAGGAGAAGGATGCCGTACGACGAAGAGAGGTTCGCGAGGCCGGGATCCACGACCTCGACACGCGCGGGGCCGTCGCTACCGGCCGACACGCCTCCGGTCAACGAGCGGGGGCGCGCGAACGCGAGGTGACGCGGTCTCGCCTCGACGACGTCGCGAGACGCATCGACGAATCCGCCATCGAGAGGACCCACGGCGGAGCGGTCTCGTTCCCGACAGATCCCTCCCCAAAGGAATTCCTCATCCGCTACAGCGGCCCCGTGACGATCCCGAACGGCGAGTCACTCTTCGAAGCGGACCTCGCTGTGAGACGAGACGACCGCATCCGGCTGGCGGGTCCGAACGGGGCGGGCAAGACCACACTGCTCACCACGCTCGTTGCCGCAGCGGCGATTCCGGCCGACCGGATGCTCGTGCTCCAACAGGAGACGACGCGCTCCGATGCGATCATGTGGCTCGAACGAGTGCGAACGCTGCCGCCGGCGGACCGAGGAAGGGTTCTGTCCCTCGTCTCACTGCTCGGGACCGACCCGGCTCCGCTCCTCGCTTCGGGACTCCCCTCACCCGGGGAGGCGCGCAAGCTCGCCCTTGCGCTCGGCTTGGGGACGCCGACATGGCTCCTCGTTCTCGACGAGCCAACCAATCACCTCGACCTGCCGTCGATCGAGCGCCTCGAGGCAGCGCTGCGGAGCTACCCCGGCGCCATCCTCCTCATCACCCATGACACCGGGCTCGCAGAAGCCGTGGCGACGACCGAGTGGGCAGTGAGCAGCGCAGGCGTCACGCGACCCACCATGCCGTCCAACGGATGACTTGAGACCCGGCTACAGGCGCTCCCTGAGCCAGGCGATGTCGGCGCCCTGATCCTCCGCGCCGCCGGGGGTCTCGACGACGATCGGGGCCTTCGCGTCCCTCATCGCCTTCAAGAGCAGTTCCTCCGGAATCTCGCCCTTCCCGAAGTTCGCGTGGCGGTCCCGGTGACTGGCGAACGGATCCCGCGAGTCGTTGCCGTGGACGAGATCGATGCCCCCAGTGTGTCGCGTGATGCGCTCCACCGCGGTCTCGAGGTCGGCTCCGGCCGCCCAGGCGTGGCACGTGTCGAGGCACACGCCGACGTTGAAGTCGCCGATCGCCGCCCACAGCGCGCCGTAGTTATCGAGGTTCTGCATCACCGTGTTGCCCTTGCCCGCCGTGTTCTCAACGAGCACCGGGACCGTGACGTCGAACGAGTCGAGCGCCTTGAACCATCGCTCGAAGCCGACATCGACCTCCTCCTCGGAGCCGACGCTCCCGCCGTGCACGATGACACCCTTTGCCCCGATGTGAGCCGCCGCGTCGACTGTCTGAGCAAGCATCTTGCGCGATGGGATCCGGACCCGATTGTTCGGCGATGCGAGGTTGAGCAGATAGGGGGCATGCACATAGAAGTCGACATCGGAAGCTCGCAACGCTTCGGCGTCCTTCCTGGGAACCGGCGGCTTCCACGACTGCGGATTCGAGATGAAGATCTGGACAACGTCGGCGTCGCGGGCTGCGGCCTCACCGAGCGGATCCTTCGCGGGAACGTGGGCCCCGATCCTCACATCAACCATCGGGGGCCTCCTCCTGTCGCGGGCGGTGCGCATGTTCGAGAGCCGTACTTGCGTGCAGAACGACCTCCTCGACGGGACGTTCCCATCCGACCGCATCGATGACGAGTCGGTTGCCGCGCCACTCGGCACCCCAGGAATCGGCCGGAAGCTCGCCCGGATCGTTGAAGTCGATGAAGAGCACGTCGCGGGCATCGCCGCCATCGGGGTCGGCATCCGCCGCACAAGAGACGAAGTCGATCGACCCCCACGGAGCAAAGACCGGCTCCTCGAAAGGGGACCCGAGCGCGAGATCGATGCCTTCCTCGCGAAGAACAAGCACCGGCTTCCTTCGGATGAGCGTCGTGACCGCATAGCCGAAGAGGACTCCGCCGCCTGCAAGCATGAACGTCCCCCACACGTAGTCGGAGCGCCGCTGGTTGCGCCCCTTCGACGAGATCTCCTCGTTGTAGGTGTCGGGCGGCGTCGAGAGCCAGTGGCCCCACATCACGTCGACGGCCCCCAGCATGAGCAGGAGCCCGGCCAGCCCGAAGAGAAAGAGCCGGACCGGCGACCGATCGACGCGAAGCAGTGTCATTCCTCCACCCCCAGATCCTTCGGTGTGACGAGCGAAACGTACTCGATTCCGCGTTCTGCGACCTTCGCTGAAGCTAGATCGCCGCTGCGGTCGACGAGCACCACTACCTGGGCGACGGCTATGCCCGCATCGGCCAGCGCATCAATCGCCTCGAACATCGCAGAACCGGTCGTCGTCGTGTCTTCGAGCACGGCAACCGTGTCGTTCGAGCCGACCGGCCCGACGAGCCGTCCACCCACTCCATGGTCCTTCTCCTCCTTGCGGACGGAGAAGGCACGCAGCGAACGCCCCGCTCGTGCGGCGGCGATCGCCGTTGCGATCGCAATCGGGTCGGCTCCCATCGTCAATCCGCCCACCGCTGTGATGCTTGGGTCGAGCACGTCGAGTACGGCCTCACCAACCGCGATTGCTCCGGAGCCATCGAACGTCGTCTGGCGGGCGTCGATGTACCAGTCGGAGACGGCTCCCGAGCGCAGCGTGAACGGCCCGTCGGTGCGGACGGCACGCTCGCTCAGGTGGTCGACGAGGCGTTGTTTCGCTGTGGATTCGGGGGTCAAAGAAATCTCAGATAGTCGCTCAAGGAATGCTCTCGGCCTGCCGATACGTTACTCAGACAGGATGCCTTCCTACCTCCCGTCTAAGCCCGAGCCGAGGCCGCCGCAAGGCGGCCCTCGGTTCGTCCGGAGTAAGTCTGCCTCACCCTGACACGCTTCGGCGCCGAGGCACAGCCCCTCAGAACCGTCTCGGACTTCGAGCGAACCGCCTCGGCAGCGCTCTACTCTCGATGTCATGGAACTCATCTTCGTCAGACACGGCCAACCGGCCTGGAGCGTCGACGGGCTGACGCAACCCGATCCGGACCTCACCCAACTCGGCCGCGAACAGGCCGAACTCGCCGCTAGGCGGATCTTCGAAGGCGACCATCGCCTGACGGAACTCGTCGTATCCCCGGCACGGCGATCGCAGCAAACCGCTGAGCCCATCGCTCGCAATTGCAGCCTGCCGATCGACACCGTCGACGACATCGTGGAGATCAAGATGCCCGACTGGACGGGCAAGCTGGAAGAGACGGTCAAGCAGATCTTCCGAGACGCCCAGCATCGCCCGCCGGAGGAGTGGTGGGATGGGCTCCCCGGCGGCGAGTCGTTCCGCGACTTCCACGATCGCGTCACGTCGGCGCTCCTCGATGTGCTCGCACAACGCGGTGTGCGGCCGGACCCCGACCGTGAGCATCTCTGGTTGGTCGACAACCCCGATCAGCGGATCGCTCTTGTCGCTCACGGAGGTACAAATGCCGTCGCAATCGGATTCCTCCTCGGAACAGCGCCCACCCCCTGGGAGTGGGAGCGGTTCATCCTCTATCACGCCTCGTTCGCCCGGCTCCGGATGATCCCTCTTGGAGGGGAACACGTCTGGTCGCTGCGCGCATTCAACGACAGGGAACACCTCCCTGAGGGGCTTCGAACGAGGTAGGTGTGCGGCGGGCTACTTCCCGTAGCGGCGGGTTCTTCTCGTGAAGTCGCGCAGGGCACGGAGGAAGTCGACATGTCGGAATGCCGGCCAGTAGACGTCGACGAATGCGTACTCCGCGTAGGCCGACTGCCAGAGCAGGAAGCCGGAGAGGCGAGCCTCACCGCTCGTTCGAAGGACGAGGTCCGGATCCGGGAGATCTGCCGTGTAGAGGTTTGCGGCGATCCCGTCCGCGTCGATGCGTTCGGCGAGATCGTCCAGTCCGTCGGTCGATAGCTTCGCGACGAGATCCTTCACCGCATCGACGATCTCCTGTCTGCCCCCGTAGGCGAGGGCGATCGTCACCCGTGGCCCTCCATTCGGCATTCGTTCCTCGAGTCGCTTCGCCGCTTCTTGGAGATCCGGCGGGAGGAGATCAAGGCTCCCGATGAACCGAACTCCGACGTCGCTACCGTCGAGGGCGGTTGGGATCTCCTCGAAGAGCTCTTTGAGGACCTCGTAGTACGGCAGCAGCTCCTCGGTCGGCCGTTCGAGGTTCTCCTTCGACAGGAGCCAGCAGGTGACGGCGGGAATCCCCAGATCGTTGGTCCAGTGCAGGAACTCAACGACCTTCTTCATCCCGACGCGATAGGAGGCCTGGTAGTCGGGGAGTCCTTCGCTGCGGGCGTAACGACGGTGGCCGTCGTGGATCACGCCGATGTGGCGCGGTAGTTCATCCCGATCGAGTGTCGCAAGCAGCCGCTTCTCGTAGGAGCGGTAGAGCGGACGGGTGAGGGTGTCGCGCAACGCCATGTAGGGACCATGGTAAATGCACATATCCGTTCTGCACGTGCGGCTCGGGCATGGTTACATGGACGCGTTGGGGCATCGACCTGGAAGAGAGGAGCCACCACTCGTGGCAATGTCCGAAGAGCACAAAGCGGCGCTCGCGCAGGGCCGCCGGGAGTCCAAGGCGATCAAGGCGTACCTCGAGGCGGTCGTCGTTCCCAAGCGGCGCGGCCGCCCGGTGACACCGGAGTCGCTCGAGCTGAAGATCGCCGGACTCGACGAGAAGGTGCGGATGGAGAACGATCCGCTGGCGAGGGTGGATCTCATCCAGGCTCGGCTCGACGCCCAGGAGGCGCTCGACCAGATGACCGCGACGATCGACATGTCGGCGCTCGAGGCCGGCTTCGTCGAGTGTGCCGCTTCGTACTCGGAGCGCAAGGGCATCACGTGGCCGGCGTGGCGAGAGGCCGGTGTACCGGCAGCCATCCTCACGGCAGCGGGCGTGAGGCGCACACGCAGAGGCTGACCTCTCGCGTCGCCGACGTCTTCACCGTCCCCCCTGCGGGATCGCAGAGCGACCCCGCGTCCCCCCGTCCTTCAGCCGAGGGGACTGCGCTTGAGTTCCTGCATTCGCTCGGTAATCTGCTCAACGTGAATCTCCCCATCCCGCGCTGGACGCTGGGGAAGATGCAGAACCCGGTTCGGGGCTTTCTTCACGGATCTGCAGCCGTCGCCGGGCTCATCGGAACCATCTTCCTCCTCTTCCATGCCCAGACATGGCCGAGGCGTCTCGCCGTGCTCGTGTTCGGCCTCGCCGTCATGGCGCTCTACACGACAAGCTCGCTCTATCACTCCGTCCCGTGGCGGGATCGGTGGAAGAAGCGCATGCAGCGCATGGACCACTCGATGATCTACGTCCTCATCGCCGGCACGTACACCCCGGTTGCTGCGATCGTCCTCGACAACCCGTGGCGCTGGATCGTGCTCGGCGCGGTGTGGGCGATCACGATCGGCGGCGTCACTCAGAAGGCACTGTTTCCGAAGGTCCCCGGCTGGATCTCGGTGATGATGTCGACGATCCTGGGATGGATCGGCGCCTTCTTCTTCTGGCCGATGATCCAGCGGCTGGGCTGGCTCCCCGTTGGTTTCGTTCTCGCCGGTGGCCTGCTCTACACGATCGGCATGGTCTTCATGGTGACGAACCGTCCCCGCCTGTGGCCGAGGGTGTTCTCGTCCCATGAGGTCTTCCATGTGATGACGGTGTCGGCGACGACGCTCCACTTCCTCGTGATCTGGCGCTACGTCGTTCCTCTCGCCGCCGCCTGACGACCAGGAGAAGACCGATGACCAATCTGAGACACCGCGGATCCGCCGTGACCGAGATCCCCGCTGCCAGCCCGGAGGAGGCGCTCGCCCACTTCTCTGCCCTCTTGCGGTTCGAAGCGGACTGCTGGGACGTCCACGATGCGATGACGAACGGGCCACATGACTTCGTCCTCATCGACGTGCGGGGGCCTGCGGTGTTCGAGAAGGAGCACATCTCCGGCGCCGTCAATCTGCCGTACGGGCGGATGGTGGAGCGCAACCTCGCCGAGTATCCGGAGGACACGCTGTTCGTGATCTACTGCGCCGGACCGCACTGCAACGCAACGGAGAAGGCGGCGATCCGCCTTGCGAAGCTCGGCAGGCCGTTCAAGAAGATGATCGGCGGACTCGAGGGCTGGAAGGACGAGGGCTTCGAGGTCTTCACCGCCCCCTGAAGGCGTCTGGCGTCCACAGAGCCCATATGTGAGCTGTCTGGACGCCCGAGCTGGAACAGGGATGGATCAGGACTCAACGACCCCTTCGACCTCGATCTCGACCTTCCACTCCGGTTCGAGGAGGGCGGCGACCACGACCATCGTTGCGGCGGGCATCGCTTCGCCGAAGACCTCGCGGTGAGCACGCCCGATCTCGTCGGCGTCGGCCGGATCGGTGATGAACATGCGGATGCGCACGACGTCGCTCGCGGTTGCCCCGAGATCCTCGAGTGCGGCCATGGCGATCTCGCCGCAGCGCAACATCTGTTCGTATGCCGTCGGCGCTACCGACTCACCGTCCGGAGGGATCGGAGCAGTTCCGGCGATCTCGACCCGATTGCCGACGCGGACACCGCGGGAGAACCCAACGATCTCCTCGTAGGGCGATCCGGATCGTGCATATCGACGGGTCATCACTGCTCCTGACCTCGACGAACCGTGAGCCCACGGGCGCGACTATGAGCCCCTGTGGCTCACAGTCCGCAGGACTTAGTACCTCTCGGGGCGGACCGGTCCGGGGACGCGGATGAGGAGGAGCTTCCCCTCCTCGTAGCCCCCGTTGTGGAAGCCGTACTCCTCACCGGCCGAGATGTGGATCGTGTCGCCGGGTCCCACACGGAATATCTCGCCCGCGACCCTGAACTCGAGATCACCGGTCACAACCACATACATGCGGTGTGTCTTCTCGGACACCCTGGAGTCACGCTCTGCACCGATCGGGACGATGATCTCGCCGACGGACCCGATGGAGAATGCCTCGGGGGAGAGTTCCCGCACCGTGAAGACCCCGAACTCGAACGGAGCGGCGTCTGCGTATCGCTTGAGTTCCATGGCACGATGCTACGACATCGCGAACGACCGAAATCCACCCTGCTCCGCGGAGCCCCCTCTGTTTCTGTCACACCCCGTTGATACGTTGTCCCCATGAACGAGATGAACCCCACCATCGCCATGACGAACACGGAGCTCGAGGAACTCTTCGACGATGCCGGAATCGCAGCAAGGGTCGTGGGCTACTGCCCCGACCCGGCGTGCGAGATCTGCTCCCCGTTGAGCGTCCAGAAGGCTGCATGAAGCATCAAGACATCATTGCCGGTGATGCTATGATGCCCACATGCGGACAACAGTGACCCTCGACCCCGATGTGGCCGAGAAACTGAGACAACTCATGAAGGAACGCGACATCACGTTCAAGGAAGCCGTGAACTCGACCCTACGCAAGGGATTGGGCAACGGCGGCGAAGCACGGCCGTACGTCATCAAGCCGCGTCCCCTCGGCTTGAAGCCGGGCATCGACGGTGACCGAATCGTCCACTTCCTCGACGAACTCGACGATCGGGAGCGCCTCGAGAAGATGGGGCACGACCTGTGATCATCCCAGATGCCAATCTCCTGATCTACGCGACCGATCTCGCCAGCCCTCGCCACGAAGCCTCGCGTGCCTGGATCGAGACCGTCCTCTCCAACGCTGAGTCTGTCGCCTTTTCGTGGTCGGCCCTCACGGCGTACGTCCGCGTCTCGACGAATCCCCGGATCTTCGTCGAACCGATGCCCACCGGGGATGCGCTCGACTACGTCGACGAATGGCTCGCGCGACCGAATGCGACGGTCGTCCATCCGACCCACCGCCACTCGGCGATCCTTCGCGACCTGCTTGCCCACGTGGGTGTCGGAGGAGACCTCACACCCGACGCCCATCTCGCTGCACTCGCCATCGAACACAGAGCGACGCTCCACTCCGCCGACACCGACTTCGCTCGATTCCCAGGCCTGCGCTGGCACAACCCTCTCGCGTAGTCCGCCCTCTCCCCCACGCCGCACCGTGGGCTGGAGAGACACCTATGGGCCGCTGCGAGCCCTGGGTTCGTACGGGGGTTAGGAGAGGCGGGTTCGGAGCTCGGTGATCTGCTCGGCCACCGACGTGAACGAACCACCCCTCGGGGACCGCCTGACCCCGACCGACCCCTTCGGATCGAGGAGATCAAGATCCTTCGCGTTGAACTGCGGGTGTGTCGCCTCCAACTCCCCCGCCGTGACCGACGTGAAGTCGCGGGCCTCCGCCTTCAGCCGGGCCACGAGCCCGCCGACGGCGTGGTGCGCCTCGCGGAACGGGACACCGCGAGCGACGAGTGCCTCGGCGATGTCGAGCGCCACGACCCACGACGAAGGAGCCGGGGGATCGAAGCGGGCCGTCTCGATCATCCCCGTCAACGCGGAGAGCGCCCTCGTGAGCACATCGTCGGCATGGAACACCGCGCGCTTGTCCTCCTGGAGATCCCGGTTGTACGACAGGGGCAGACCCTTCTGCAACGTGAGCAGGGTCGTCAGATCGCCGATCGCCGCTGCTGCCTTCCCCCGGGCCAGCTCCGCGATGTCCGGGTTCTTCTTGTGCGGAAGCGCCGACGAGCCCGTCGTGTGGGCATCGTCGTACTCGGCCCAGCCAAACTCCTCCGTCGACCACAAGATCAGCTCCTCCGAAAGCCGGGAGAGATGCGTCATCGCCTGGGCGGCACAGAACACGTACTCGGATGCGAAGTCCCGCGACGACACGGCGTCGAGCGAGTTCCCGAACACAGCGTCGAACCCAAGGCTCTCCGCCGCTAGATCCGGCCGGAGTGGGAGGGCACTCCCTGCCGACGCCCCGGCGCCCAGTGGTGAAACGTCGATGCGCTTTCGGGCCTCGGCGAATCGCTCCGCGTCGCGCAGCAGCATCCACACATATGCGAGCAGGTAGTGGGCGAAGGGGATGGCCTGAGCCTGTTGGAGATGCGTATAGGACGCCACGATGGCGTCGCCGGCCGCCTCTGCCTTGTCGACGAGCACCAACGCGAGGTGCTCGAGTTGCTCGACGCGATGGTCGACCGCACGACGGAGATACAGCCGGAGGTCGAGAGCGATCTGGTCGTTTCGGGATCGTCCCGTGTGCAGCCGCCCTGCGTCATCACCGATGAGCTCTCCGAGCCGGCGCTCCACAGCCGAATGAACATCCTCGTCGGTTTCACGGAACTCGAATCGACCGCCGTAGGCCTCCTCGAGGATGCGCTCGAGACCGTCCTCGATGCGAGCAACAGCCTCGGACGAGAGAAGGCCGACCTCTCCGAGCATTGCGACATGAGCAAGTGAGCCCGTCACGTCGTCGACGAGCAGCCGCCGGTCGGAAGCGTCCGTCGTGAACTGCCAGAGCGTTGCGTCCGGACCCGATGCGAATCGACCACTCCAGAGGGTCACGACGCCCTCCGGGCAGTACTGAGTACTGAGTACTGGGTACTGAGTATTCGCTTGCGATTCACTCGCCTTCTCCCATGCGCTTCTCAGCGAAGGTCCTGAGCCGGAGGCTCTGGAGCCGGATGAATCCGTCGGCGTCCGCCTGGTTGTACACCTCGTCGGCTTCGAACGTCACCGTCGCCTCGTCGTAGAGACCATGGCTTGCCGACCGTCGTCCCTCGATGACGACCTGGCCCTTGTACAGCTTCAGTCGGGCCTCGCCGTTCACACGGGTTTGCACGTCGTCCATGAACGCCTGGAGCGCCTCACGCTCCGGCGAGTACCAGAAGCCGTTGTAGACCATCTCGGCGTACCTGTCCGACAGTTCGTCCCTGAGGTGCGCGACCTCGCGGTCAAGGGTGAGCGACTCGACAGCCCTGTGCGCGTGATAGAGGATCGTTCCGCCCGGCGTCTCATACACGCCGCGGCTCTTCATGCCGACGAACCGGTTCTCGACGATGTCGACGCGGCCGACACCGTGGCGCCCGCCGATCTCGTTGAGCAGTGTGAGCAGTTCGACGGGTCCGAGTTCGACACCGTTCACCGTCACCGGGTTCCCCGCCCGGAAGCCGACCGTGATCACCTCCGGTTCGTCCGGGGCGTCCTCCGGATCGACCGTCATGTGGAACATCCCAGGAGGCGGCCCGGCCCACGGGTCCTCGAGCACGCCACCCTCGTAGGAGATGTGGAGCAGGTTCGCGTCCGTCGAGTACGGCTTCTCCGGACTGGTCGGCACCGGGATATCGAACTGCTTCGCGTAGGCCTCGAGGTCGGCACGGCCTTTCATGTCCCACTCCCGCCAGGGAGCGACGACCTTGATGTCCGGCTTCAGCGCGTACGCTGAGAGTTCGAACCGGACCTGGTCGTTCCCCTTCCCCGTTGCCCCGTGAGCGATCGCGTCGGCACCGTACTCCTCAGCGACCTCGACGAGGCCCTTCGAGATCACCGGACGGGCCAGCGACGTGCCCATGAGGTAGTAGCCCTCGTAGAGGGCGCTCGACCTCACGGCCGGGTACACGAAGTCCCGGACGAACTCCTCCGTCAGGTCTTCGGTGATCGCCTCGACCGCACCCGTGGCGAGGGCCTTCTCATGCGCCTCGGCCACCTCGTCGCCCTGCCCTACATCGGCCGTATACGCGATGACCTCCGCCCCGTACTCCTCGATGATCCACCGCAGGATGATCGAGGTGTCGAGACCGCCGCTGTAGGCAAGGACCACCTTGTTGATTCCGTTTCTCATTTCATGCTCCTTCGATCTCTGCAGCCACCACCGCAACTCCGACTCTCTCATCCACAGCGACAAACACCGTGTCGTCGCCGGCCACCGTGCCGAGCACGCCGCCCATCCCGGCTCCGTCAATTCTCCCCGCAACGAGATGCGCCGCCCCCGGAGGCACCCGGAGCACGACGAGCGGACCCGTTGTCGTTACCGACTCGACGAACTCGTTGACGACTGAGGACAGCGCCGAACGCGCCCTGCGGATCTCTTCAGGCGCCTGGATCCGGTATCGCACCGAGTCCTCGCCTCTCACCTTCGCCGCCCCGACCGCCTCGAGGTCCCGCGAGATCGTCGCCTGGGTGACCTCGAAGCCGGCGTGGGCGAGGAGCCGGGAAAGCTGCGCCTGGCTCTCGATGGCCTCGGTCGTCACGAGCCTCGTCACGAGCCGCCGGCGGGCCTGAGTCCGGCTCACGGAACCGGCTCCTTCGTGACCATCGTGCCGATGCCCTCCGGCGTGAAGACCTCGAGGAGGACCGCATGCTGGATCCGCCCGTCGAGGATGTGGACCCGCTCGACGCCGTCGTCGATCGCACGCACCGTGGCCGTGAGCTTCGGGAGCATCCCGGCGGAGACCGTCCCCGAATCGAGCAACTCCTTGATGCCGTCCTCTGTCGATCGGGAGATGAGGGAGTCTTCCTTCCCGAAGATCCGGTAGAGGCCCTCGACGTCCGTGAGAAAGACGAGCTTCTTCGCCCCGATGGAGGCTGCGAGCACGCCTGCCGCCGTGTCGGCGTTCACGTTGTAGACATGACCGTCCACGCCGCGCGCAAGCGGAGCGATGACGGGCACAAAACCTTGCCCCTGGAGACCGACGACGAGTCCCGGATTCACCTCGGTGATCTGGCCGACGAAGCCGAGCCGCTCGTCCTTCGCCTTCGCAACGAAGAGGTTCCCGTCAAGTCCGTTCACACCGGCCGCGACGCAGCCGTGCGCGTTGATGAGCCGGACGATGTCCGGGTTGATTTCACCCGCGAGGGTTGACTGCACGACACGAATTGTCTCGGCGTCGGTGACCCGTAGCCCTTCGACCCATTGCGGCTCCACCCCGCGCTGATGCATCGCCTCGCTGATGCGGGGCCCGCCGCCATGGACGATGACCGGATTGATGCCGACGTAGTGGAGCATCGCGACGTCGTCGGCGAAGGTGTTCCGCAGGCCGTCGTCGACCATTGCCGAGCCGCCGTACTTGATGACGACGGTCGTGTCGCGGAACTCCTTGATGAACGGCATCGACTCGGAGAAGATCCGGGCCTTCCCCATCGTCCTGGCGATCTTCGACTTGCCCCGATCGGGGGCGCTGTGCCCTGTGGTCATGATCGCTCCGAGTTGAATCGCACATAGTCCGGGGTGAGGTCGGTGGTGAACACTCGGGCCGTCCCCGGACCGCTGCCGACGCTCACCGTCACGCCGAAGTCACCCGACATCGCGTCGCTCACACCGTCTTCGTCGATCGGGATGCCGACGCCCTTGCGTACCACGGTCGTCCCGGCGAAGGCGATGGAGAGATCG
Organism: Actinomycetota bacterium; assembly: GCA_039715165.1. Lineage (GTDB taxonomy): Bacteria > Actinomycetota > Acidimicrobiia > Spongiisociales > UBA5794 > JAHEEL01. The sequence continues at coordinate 30,586 of JBDLHX010000003.1, read as the reverse complement.
TCGAAATCGACCTCCTCGTCGACCTCGCCGAGGGCGCCCACGATCCTCCCCCAGTTCGGGTCGGCCCCGTAGAACGAGGACCGCACGAGTACGGAGTCGGCGATGCTCCGTCCCATGCTCCGAGCTGCCGCGTCGCCGGTTGCCCCGGTGACGACGATCGTCACGACACGTGACGCGCCTTCCGCGTCGGCTGCGATGCGCCTTGCGAGACCGACGGAGGCGCCGGTGAGCGCTGCTGCGAGGTCCTCCGGCTCCGGTGAGAACCCGGACTTGCCCGAGGCAAGGGCGATGACCGTGTCGTTCGTCGAGGGGCAGCCGTCCACGTTGAGCGCGTGGAACGAGTGATCGACGGCGATCCGCAACGCCTCGTCGAGGACGTCCGCCGAGACGAGCGCGTCGGTTGTGAGCACGACGAGCATCGTCGCCATGTCGGGCCTGATCATGCCGGCGCCCTTCGCCATGCCGCCGACGGTGAACCCCTCAGCCCTGACGACGACTTCCTTCGGCGCAGTGTCGGTCGTGAGGATCGCCCATGCGGCAGCGTTGCCGTCTGTGTCTTGTTCTCCGAGTGTCTCAACCGCTTCCTCGACGCCGGAGCTCATCGCTTCGGGCGGGAGGTGGGTTCCGATCGTGCCGGTCGAGCAGACCAGCACGTCCTCAGGTGCGCATCCGAGGAGCTCGGCGGTCCGGTTGACGGTGAGCTCTGCGACGGCGCGGCCGCGCTCGCCGGTGGCGGCGTTTGCGCAGCCTGAGTTGAGAACGACTGCTCTCGCCGTTGGGGAAGCCTTGAGGTTGCGTCTCGAGAGCTTCACCGGCGCCGCCGCGGCCATGTTCGTCGTGAACACCGCTGCGGCCGCGATCGGCTCGTCGGCGGCGACGATCGCAAGATCGAGCGCACCGCCTGTCTTGATGCCGGCAGAGACCCCGGCTGCGGTGAACCCGCTCGGGGCAACGACGCTCACGGCATCCACCCTTCCATCGGCAGCCCCGTCGCTTCGTCGAGGCCGAGCATGAGATTCGCACCCTGCACAGCCTGACCCGCTGCGCCTTTCACGAGGTTGTCGATGGCCGAGATGAGGACGGCTGTTCCGCTCCGCTCGTCGAGCGCTACCGAAATGAGCGCCCGATTGGATCCGACGACCCACCTCGTCTCGGGAGATCCTTCGATGAGCGAGACAAACGGGCTGCCGTCGTATGCATCGAGGAGCGCGTCGTTGAGGTGACCGACGGTCGTTCCCGGTGCGGCGTTTGCATAGGTCGTCGTGAGGATGCCGCGCTGCATTGGGACGAGGTGCGGCGTGAACACGATCTGCACGGGATCAGCCGAGACGAGGTCGAGAGCTCTCTCCATCTCCGGCTGGTGCCGATGCTCGAGCACCTTGTATGCCTTCGCCGACTCGTCGATGGCTCCGAAGTGCAGGTCGCCGCGCATCCCCCGGCCGGCGCCGGAGACACCGGACATGGAGTCGACCACGATGCCCTGCGCCTCGACGAGCCCAGCGGCGAGGACGGGCGCGAGCGGAAGGATCGCGGAGGTCGGGTAGCAGCCGGGCGACGCGACACGATCGGACGCGGCGATCTCGTCTCGCTTCATCTCCGGGAGCCCGTAGACCCATCGGCCGAGCTCCTCTGGAAATGGATGTTCAGCCCCGTACGCCGCTTCGTATCTCTCGGCCGTGTCGAGCCGGAAGTCGCTACCGAGATCAACAACGGGGATACCCCTGTCGAGCAGGGCCATCGCCGGCTCGGCAGAGGCACCGTGCGGCAGAGCCAGGAATGCAAGGTCTACGTCGGGAGCGTCCGCCGGATCGATTGATCCGAGAACCCGGTCGCCGCCGGAGAGATGGGGATGCACCGATCCGAGCCTCGACCCTGCAGCGCTGTGCGCGCCGAGGTACGCGACATCGAGGGCGGGATGCCCATCGACGAGGCGTATGAGTTCACCTCCGGCGTAGCCGGATGAACCGAAGATGGCAATGGATCGAGTCACGGGTTGTCCTTCGAGGAAGACGGGAATATACGCATATGCAGGCCATACTGCAAGCCTGTCGATTCTCGGCAACGCGGTAGACCTCCCCACAACGCATGTCCCCCCGGACCGAAGGGACGGGGGGACGCGCCCGAGCTGATGCTCGGGCGCAGGGGGGACGGTTCCACCTGCGAGCGACGCGCACCACAACGGATCCTGTCCCACATCGAGTTCCCCCAATCCTGCACCGCCCCCCTCTGGCCTACCGGCCATCTCCCCCACCGTTCCGGCGGGAGAGAATGCACACAAGCGCCGTTCACACCCTCACCCAATCCGTGACCGGCCACAACACCACGAAGACACCTCACAGCCGGGAGTACGACCGATCGACGCACCGACACACCGCAGATCCAGGCTGCCGTGGGGAAGGTGGCCCCCTATGTCGTCACCTGTGGCCTGTCACCCGTTCCGCCTTCCGGCCCTAACGGTAAGCCCCAGATCGCACCAGGCTATGTGCTCATGAAGTCGCGAATCCTGCTCCTCCTCCTCACGCTCACTGCAATGCTGGCCGTCGCGGTCCCGGCCGGCGCTCAGTCGACCGACGATGACGCTCCGGCCCTTCAGGCGGTGATGTTCTTCTCCCCGACCTGCCCGCACTGTGAGATGGTCATCAACGATCATCTCCCCGGGATCTTCAACGAATACGGCGGGGAGCCGGAGCTCCGCTACGACGAGTCCCTCCCCCCGAGCGACGTCGCGTTCTACGAGATGACGAACGGCACGCTCGAAATACTCCTCGTGGACGTCTCGATCGACGCCGGCGCTGAGATGTACACGGCGGACGTAGCGCGGCTCGAGATACCGGACGGGCGCATGGGCGTACCCCGCCTCGACGTCGCGGACGACTTCTTCGTCGGCTCCCAAGAGATTCCCACAGAACTCCCCCTCCTCATCGAGGATGGGATTGCAGCCGGCGGCGTCGCTTGGCCCGACGTCCCCGGTCTCGAGGACGCTCTCGCATCGATCCCGGGCGCCGATGTGCCCGTCGACCCCGGCAACGGGTCGGACACAGGCGACGCCACGGGGACGCTCCCGTCAACCAACGACCAGTCGGTCTGGGACCGAATCTCGAACGACCCGGTCGGCAATGGACTCGCGATCGTTGTGCTCGTGGCGATGGTGGCGAGCCTCTTTGGGATCGCCCTCCTCGCCGGGCGCGGCGCGCTCCTTGCAGGGCCGTCGTGGCTCGTGCCGGTGCTCGCCCTTGTCGGTATTGGTGTGTCGATCTATCTCGCGAGCGTCGAAGCGAGCGGGGCGGAGGCCGTGTGCGGCCCCGTCGGCGACTGCAACGCCGTCCAGCAGAGCGAGTATGCATCTGTCTTCGGCATCCCGGTCGGCGTGCTCGGAGTGATCGGATACCTCATCCTTCTCGGCGGATGGGCAGCGTCCAGGGCTGCGAAGGGGCGCATCGCCGACTGGGGATCGGTCGTCGCCGCGGCGATTGCGTTGGGCGGCATCCTCTTCTCGATCTACCTGACGTTCCTCGAGCCGTTCGTCATCGGGGCGACCTGCATGTGGTGCTTGACCTCGGCGGTCGCGATCACCGGGCTGCTGTGGCTCACAGCCGGCCCCGGCCTCGACGCGCTCGGACGCCTCACAGGAACCGGAGACACGCCACCGTCGAAGGATCGGGAACTGACCTACGGCTAGCCATCAGAACTGTCCCCCCGGCCGACGCCTGGATCCGCGGTTTGTCGTCTGTGTATGGGCCGGATGCGTTGGCACGACTGTGTTCTTTGCGGGTACGGCTCTTCACGAATTCGGTGAAGGTGTGAACGGCGCTGTTGTGCATTCTCCCCCGCCGGAACTGTATGGACCGGGGAGATGGCCGGTAGGCCAAAGGGGGGCGGTGCAGGATTCGGGGGTGTGATGTGGGCAGGGAGCGCTGTGGTAGGCGTCGCCTACAAGTGGAACCGTCCCCCCTGCGCCCGAGCCTGTCGGCTCGGGCGCGTCCCCCCACCGTGCCGGCGGGGGGACATGCGTTGTGGGGAGGTGTGCGTTCCCGCCCGAGAAACCGTGGATTGAGGCTTCGCGGGAGAGGAAGGGACGATGGCGGTACAGGCAATCGACTACTCCGCCGCGTACGTCCCCATCAGAACGGCCTCGTCGACGATGTGCCCTTCGACGGCTGCAAGCACCTCGTGCTTCGTCGCTCCTTCGCCGAGCCCGAGCGCAGCGTCCAGGGCGAGAACCTTGAAGAAGTACCGATGGGTCCCCGACGGCGGGCACGGACCGCCGTAGCCGGTCTTCTTCCACGAGTTGAGGCCGGCAGTCCCCAGTTCGCCGACATCTTCCGGGATCGTCTCGGTCGGTTCGATGTCGTACGCCACCCAATGGTCCCAGGTACCAGCGGGGGCGTCGGGATCGTCCATGATCAGCACGAGGGTCGCAGCTCCCTGCGGAGTTCCGGCGATTGCCAACTCCGGCGAGACGTTCTCACCATCGCAGGCGTACCGGGACGGGATGGCCGTCTCGTGCTCGAACGCTGGGGACGTCAGCTCCATCGAAGCTCCTTCAGTCGTGGTCGTCGATGGGGTCGTCGTCGTGGACGGTTCCGTCGTCGACGACCCTCCGCTGCTACAGGCGGCAGCCACCAGCGCCAAAACAGCGACAATCGATAGCTTCGCCTTCATGCTCCGAGTATCGCGTGCGAAGCGGCACCGTGTCAGGCGTTCTCCTCCGCCCAAGCATCGAGCATCTCAAACGCCTTCTCCTCGCTGTACGGGCCGTCCTCGATCCTGCGTTCGTACAGCATCCTCATGGCCCGACCGACCTCCGGACCGGGATCGAGGCCGAGGTGTTGCATCACCTGGTTCCCGTCGATCGGCGGGCGAATGGAGTCGAGCTCCTCCTGCTTGCGGAGCTCGTCGATGCGCTCCTCCAACTCATCAATGCGTCGCGCAATCGTTCGTTCGCGACGCCTGTTCCTCGTCGTCACGTCGCACCGGACGAGTTCGTTGAGATCAACGAGCTGCGCTCCGGCATCCCGGACGTAGCGGCGTACGGCCGAATCGGTCCAGCCCATCTTGTAAGTGTGGGGACGCATGTGGAGGAACACGAGGCGCGCAACGTCCTCGGTTGTCTTCTTCGAGTAGCGAAGTTCCTTCATGCGGCGCCTCGTCATACGGGCTCCGACGACCTCGTGGTGGTGGAACGACACTCCGCCAGGCCCGAACTCCCGCGTAGCGGGCTTCCCGATGTCGTGAAAGAGCGCCGCGAGCCGAAGTTCGAGACGCGACGACGTCTTCTCGACGACTGCGATCGTGTGGGCGAGCACGTCCTTGTGGTGGTGGAGTGGGTCCGTCTCGAGGGCCAGCGCCGGAAGCTCTGGGATGAATTCGTCGGCAAGCCCCGTCTCTACGAGCCCCCACAGCGCTGGGCCGATGTGGTCCCCGATCATGAGGCGATCGAGCTCGCCCTTGATCCGCTCGGCCGAGACGATCTCGAGCCGTCTCCTCATCCGCCGGACTGCGTCGATGGCCTGTTCGTCGGGGGCGAATCCGAGACGGGCGACGAAGCGGAAGAGGCGGAGCATTCGGAGCGGGTCGTCACCGAATGAGATGTCGGGTTCGAGCGGCGTCCGCAGCACGCCCTGGTGCAGGTCGACGAGTCCGCCGTTGGGATCCACCATCTCCGGTCGGTCATCGTCGGAGACCGGAACCCTGATCGCCATGGCATTCACCGTGAAGTCCCGTCGCGAGAGGTCTTCGTCGATGTTGTCCGAGTAGGTGACTTCGGGCTTTCTGCTCTCGTCGCGGTAGATCTCCGAACGGAAGGTGGTGATCTCGTGGACGCGCCCCTCACGGATCGCCCCGATCGTGCCGTATGTCTTCCCCGCGAGGTAGAGGTCGGCGGCCCACGGAGCGACGATCTCTTCGATCTCCTCCGGTCGAGCGCCGGTCGTGAAGTCGAGATCGGCATTGGACCGGTCGAGGAGGGCGTCCCGGACGCTCCCCCCAACGAGGTAGAGATCGTGATCGGCCTCGGCGAAGCGTTCGGCGAGCTCCCTCGCCGGAGTCCCGGGTGCGAGCAGGCTCTGAAGGCGGGGAGGGATCACGATTCCCTCCAGCGATTGGCCAATCGATCCGCGTACTCATTCCACGTGTGGCCGACGTGTGCCTTGATCCACTGCAGTTCGAGTTCTGGACGCTTCCTGTAGATCGTGAATGAGCGGCGAACGAGGTCGAGATTCTCAACAGGACCGGTCTTGCGCTTCCATCCGCGCTTCTCCCAGCCGGCGGCCCACTCGTTGATCGTCCTCACCGCGAGATTCGAATCGGAGTAGACGGTCACCGGCGTGTCGTCCGGAACGAGCCTCGCTCCTTCGATGAGGGCCGTCAGTTCCATGCGGTTGTTCGTCGTGTCCGGGTCGTGGCCGAAGGCCTCTTCGATGATCTCCCCGTCGACGACGTACACGGCCCCCCAGCCACCGGGTCCGGGATTCGGCGTGCAGCCGCCGTCGGTGAACACGCCGGTCTGCGGATCGTCGGCGGAAGCGGTCGGCGAGGATGTCGACGTATTGGAGTCGCGGCAGGAACGGCATTGCTTCGGGGCCCACCCCGGATACCGATCGAGGACGTGCTGCGGCAACGAGAAGTTCCTACCGCAGGTGTTGCAAGTGAAATCGGGCATGCGGACAGCAGCGTACCGACCGACGGAGCGGAACTGTTGGTGGGTTGCGGAGGTCGACAGTCGACAGCCCACAACCGCTCTTCGTCGCCCGCTGTTGGCTGTTGGCTGTTGGCTCGGGGCTATGCCGTCATCAAGCCGCTGGTATGGGCAGCAACCTTGAAGTCCGTCGTCGACGTTGCGTGCGAGAGGGCGTCATCGAAGTTCACAAGCCCCCGGGAGTACAACCCGAGGATGGCCTGGTCGTACGACCGCATCCCGAAGAACTCCCCTTCTGCGATGTCGATCGCGATCGTCGGCGTGAGCTCTTCGTCCTTGAGCTTCTCCGAGACGCGCTCTGTGTTGACGAGCACCTCCACGGCAGCGACGCGTCCCGTACCGTCGGCCCTGGGGAGAAGCTGCTGGCTGACGATCCCCTTGAGCGTGGTCGCGAGGATCTGCCTGATCTGCGTGCGCTGATACGGCTCGAACGACTCGACGATTCGGTTGATCGTCTCGAGCCCGTCAAAGGTCGGGAGAATCCCGATGACGAGGTGGCCGGTCTCCCCGGCCCGGAGTACCTCTGCGACGGTCTCCTGATCCGGGAGCGCTCCAACAAAGATCACGTCCGTGTCGTTGCGCATCGCCGCTCGAACACCGGACGCAAACGAGGCAGTGTCGAGACCAACCTCTCGCTGAGAGATGAGTGCCTGGTCGTCTGGAAACAGATTCTCGATCGGGTCTTCGATCGTGACGATGCTGCTTTTCCGGGTCTTGTTGATGTGCTCGACCACGGCGGCCGCCGTCGTCGTCCGTCCTGAGCCGGCCGGTCCGGTGATCAACAGCAAACCGGGCTTGTCACCTGCGAGCCGCTCGACGGTGTTGGGGAGACCGAGGGCGTCGAAGCCACCGTCGACGGTCTGGACGATCCGAATGACGAGCGTCAGCGATCCTCTTTGACGGAAGGCCGAGACCCGGAACCGCCCGAGGTTCGCGCGACCTATCGCGAAGTCCGCCTCACCGTGCTCTTCAAGGGTGCCGCGTGCCCGGTCGGTGACGATCTCGTCGAAGTAGCGCACCGTGTCCGCCGGTATGACCGAGGCGAGGTCGGAGCGATGGACGACCCCATCGATGCGGAATGCCGGAGGAGAACCGACCTTGAGGTGCAGGTCCGATCCGCCGACGGCGGTGAGCCTCTGCAACAGTTCGTCCAAGGACGGCAATGGTTCCGGCACAGCAACTCCTCGACCAGGTGATGGTTCACCGATGTATCGGCGGACGCAGCGTCAGCCTTGATCGAGTTCCCAGAACAAGGAGAAGACCTGCAGCGCATAGTCGACGGCGGGCACAGACCTCGGAGGAGGATCGAGAGGTGTCTCGCGGTCGGCGAAACCGTTGAGCGTGGCCGACACCGACGCCGTGATCGCTGCGAGGTTGTAGCCCCCCTCGAGGAAGAACACGGTGTTTCTCCCCTTCATGGTGCGAGCGAGCGTTGCGGCCATCGCCGCATAGTCATCAGGGACGAGTCCCATGCCTCCCAGGGGATCATCGACGTGGGCGTCGTACCCGGCACTCACGAGCAGCCAGTCCGGGGAGAACTGATCGAGTACGGGTTCAACGATCCTCTCGAACACCTGGCGGTAGACGGCCCCGTTCGAGTACGCCGAGAGCGGGACGTTGACCGTTGCCCCCGTCCCGAGGGCGGCGCCCACCTCCTCGACGCGGCCGGTGCCGGGGTAGAACGGTGCGTGGTGAAGCGAGAGGTAGAGAACATCCGGCGTGTCGTAGAAGATGTCCTGGGTGCCGTTGCCGTGGTGGACGTCCCAGTCGACGATTGCAACACGGCTCCCGCCGGCCACAAGCATCGCCGCAGCGACGGCGACGTTGTTGAGGAGGCAGAAGCCCATCGCGCTGTCCTTGCTCGCGTGATGACCGGGTGGGCGGACTGCCGCGAACCCGATGTCGGCGTCTCCTCGCTTGATGGCCTCGATGGCGGTGGGTCCGGATCCTGCAGCGAAACACGCCGCCTTCCACGACTCGGTGCCCGCGTACGTGTCCGCGTCGATCAAGCCGCCGCCGCTCGCGCAGAAACCCTCGATCTCGTCGAGGAATGCCGGCGCGTGCACGCGGGAGAGTTCCTCTCGTGAGGCTTCCCTGGCAGAGATCTCCACGACCTCCGGTTCTCCTTCGCGAACGCCGTCGATTACGGCGGTGACTCGCTCCGGCCGCTCCGGGTGGCTCCTCGGTGGAACGTGGTCGAAGCTCGACGGGTGGGTGATGAGCGCTACACGCATCGTCCCATGGTGGCACGGAAGGCCGGTCTCCCGCCAAACGAGGGCGTCCGGAGCACGGCTGCGAGGCCGCGAGGCCTGGTTACGCTACCGGACCAGTGGTTCGATGTCCGTAGCCGAGCGATCAATGACGCTTGTCCAGCGTGGGTCCTGGCCGGAGCCGATCCGGTTCAGGAGGGGCTGGGCGCGGGCGGAGGCACGTCGATGGAACGACCTCGTCCCCGATGCCTCTCTCCGGCTCGTCCGGGGAGGGTCTGCGTTCCTCTCACTGTGCGCGGATCGTCTCAACGAACTCGGCGCACCACACGTGTACTCCCCTCCCCTCCCGGCCACGAGCCGCCGCCCCTGGGAAGAGGCAGGATTCGTCGAGTTCGTCCCCCTCGCGTTCATGCGCCTTGACGTCACCGAACCCATCCCCTCCCCGGACCATCTCGTCATCACACCCCCCGAGCCGCAGGTTGCTCACCTGCTGAGCATCGATCACGCCGCGTTCGACGAGTTCTGGCGGTTCGATCGGTTCGGCATGGCCGAGGCGATCGCAGCGACCGGCAAAGCGAAGACGCTCCTCATCAGAGGCCCGGACGGCGAGCCGATCGCTTTCGCGATCGTGGGCTTCGGACATGCGATCTCGTATCTCCAGCGGCTGGCCGTCCACCCCGACTGGCAGGGCCGGGGAATGGGCCGATCCCTCATCCGCGCTTCGGCGCGAATGGCGTCGGCGGCGGGGAGTCGCGCCGTCATCCTCAACACGCAGACCGACAACTCGGCGGCAATCGATCTCTATGAGTCCGAGGGTTTCGAGACGCTCACCGAGCCCCTCGCCGTGCTCCGACGAGGCTGATCCGTGCCTCCCCGCCTCCCGGACCGCTACCGACTCAACGTTCGGCTCGGCACTGACGGCGACATCGAGGAGTGGCTCGCCACCGATGAGCACCTCGAACGGCCGGTCCTCATCCGTTTCCCCGGTCCCGATGCCGACGAAAGGCGCATCGCCTCGTTCCTCACACCCGTTCGTGCCGCCGCCGGAACCGCACACCCCCACATCCAGACGGTCTACGCGGCCGGCGAAGCGACCGGATCGGCATACGCCGTGGCAGAGTGGGACGGTGCGGTCACGATTGCGGACCGCATCAAGGCGGGGGAGACCATCCCCATCGCGGAGTACCTCCCGAACGCTTCCGGACTCGCCGCCGGGCTCGCGGCGTTCCACGCGACGGGGGGCATCCACGGTGCGATCGACCCGAGCGCCATCCACTTCTCTGCGGCACACCCCGCCCGCCTCGCAAGCTTCGGACGGGTCCCCATCACAACTACGCCTGAAGGCGACACCGCCGCTCTCGCATCGGCGCTGCGTACGGCGATCACGGGCAGCGAGAACCCGGCCGTCCGTCCTTCCCACGTCGCCGAGGGCATCCCTCCGGCCGTCGACGATGCCATCGAAGCCGCCGAGGCCGGGAGGCTCGATGCATCCGGACTCGCCGAGGCTCTCGGCGCCGTCTCCCTGCGCCGGGAGCCCGATGCGGACCGCCGGTGGACGGTCAAACCGCTCGTGCTCTTCGGGTTCATCGTGGTTCTCGCTCTCGTGCTCTCCGTTCTCGGTCTCTCGATCGACGTTGACCCCGATTCGCCGTTCCTCTTCCCGGCTGCACCGGCCGGCAAGGATCACACCACCCCCACGAACACCGCTCCGGCAACCGAGATCCCCGACGACGTGACCATTCCCGCCACGCTCAGCGTCTACGACCCGTACGGAGACGGCGCAGAGAACGACGAATCGCTCTCCTTGGCAATAGACGGTGATCGAACGACCCGATGGGAGACCGAGACGTATCCCGAGCAGTTCGGTGAGAAGAAGGCCGGGGTGGGCATCGCTCTCGAGACACCCATTCCGATCGGCGGCATCGAGATCGCTGCGGCGCCATCAACCCGCTTCACGATTGCCTGGAGCGCAACACTCCCAGAAGTGCCCGGTGAATGGGAACGAATCAGCGCTGCGCAGATCCTCGCAGGACCGACGAGGCTCGATCTGCCGAAGCGGGAGGGTGGGTACTGGCTCGTCTGGATCACCTCGCTCCTCGAGCGTCCCGATGGAACGTTTGCGACGTCGGTTTCAGAGATTCGTCCTCTCCCATGAGGCCCTTCTTCGCTTCCGGATCGGTTGACGACCAGAATCACGGCCGATGACCGCACGGGCCGAGCAAGACCGAGAACTCATCCGCCGGTACCTCACCGGCGACGTCGACGCGTTCGACGAGCTCGTCCGCGCCCACGAGGATCGGATCTTCGCGATCTGCCTTCGGATGATGCAGAACCGAGATGAGGCGCTCGACGCAACGCAGGACGTGTTCCTCACCGTCTTCAGGAAGGCCGATCGCTACAAGGAGCAGGCCGCCTTCAGCACATGGCTGTACCGGGTCGCCGTCAACACGTGCTACGACCATCTCCGGCGACGGAAGCGGAAGCGCGCCGATGCCCTCCCCGAGCACTACGACCCCGCCGATCCACGCAGCGGTGACGCCCTGAACGCTGTTGAGTTGCGTCCGGACATTGAGGCCGCTCTTGCCAAATTGGGTCCTGACTTCCGTTCGGCGATCGTCCTCGTCGACCTCGAGGGCATGTCGCTTGAGGGGGCCGCCGATACCCTCCAAGTGCCGATCGGCACCGTGAAGAGCCGGGTCTTTCGCGCGAGGAGACAATTGGCCCAAGAACTCGGGAACCTCGCGCCCGGTTCCGAGCATCCAAGAGACGAACCATGAATGAGCGAGACCAAGAACTCATCGTCGACTTGATCGACGGACGGCTCTCTCCTCAAGAGGAGCGGGCTGCTCTCGCGCGTCTCGAGACCGACACTGAGTTGCGGGCGGAGTACGAGACACAGCAGATGGCGGCGTCGCTCCTGGCCGAAGCCCCGGTTCCTTCGATGACCGCGGATGAGCGGTCACGCCTCCGCGCGGCGCTCAAGAGCGAGCTCCATCTTGCCCCCGTTGTCGCCCCCGTTGCCGCCCGGCCGTCCAAGTGGCGCCGCTGGGTCGCGCCCATCGGCAGCCTCGCAGCGGCCGCCGCTGTTCTCGCCGGCGTCTTCGTCGTGTTGCCCCAGAGCAGCAGCGATACGGCACAGGTGGCATTCGACGCCACGACGATGGCGGCCTCAGCAGAGACCACTACCGCTCAGAATCGGGACCGTGGTGCCGAGACTGACACCGAGCGCCTCGCCGAGGCTCCCACGGCGGGCGGGATGGACGCCCCGGCCGAGGAGCCGGAGGAACCGACCTTGGATGCCGCGGAGCCACCCGCGGAGACGTTCAGTGCATCACGCTCGATCCCCCACGTCCCCGCCATCACCCTTGAGGAGATCGCCGCCGACGTGTCGGCCCTAACGAAGGCCTCCGAATCGGATGAGGCTGGGGCTGAAGACGGCGCGGCGCAGGACGCCCTGGTCGCCGACTGTCTCACGGTGCTGAGAGACAACGCCTCCTTCGTGTCGGTGGAACCCATGGCAACGACCACGATCGGGACAAGCGATGCCCTGGTCGTGGAAGTCACTCCCATCGAGGGCGAGCTCTACTACGCCGCGTACGCCATCGACACGTGCTCTGAACTCCAGAACACCAAGCCCTGAGCCTCTTCGCCTTCGACTAACCTCGACGGACATGACCGACCGACCACGCGCCGACTACCCGGCCAAGATCGCAGACTTCCTCGAACAGATCGCCACTCGCATCCGCGCCCTCACCGTGGATCGTGTCTCCGTGGCAATCACGTGGACGGCGATCGGGCTTGTTGTCGCAACGCTCTTCTTCCTCGTGGTCATCTGGCTCCTCGTCGGGTTCTTCCGTGCGCTCGGTACCCTCATCGGCCAGGAACTCGGATACGTCGTCGTCGGGGGCATATTGCTCATCGCCGGCGTGTTTGTCTGGGTCAAGAGGCATCCGAAGGACGAAGCGACACCACCACAGGAGTGACCATGGCCGAGAAGGTCCTCATCATCGGGTCCGGCCCAGCCGGACTGACCGCAGCTATCTACGCAGCCCGCGCCGACCTCGACCCACTCATGATCGAGGGGATGGAGCGCGGGGGCCAACTCATGCTCACCACCGAAGTCGAGAACTTCCCCGGCTTCCCTGAGGGCATCATGGGCCCGGAGCTCATGGATTCGATGCGTCAACAGGCTGAGCGGTTCGGGACTCGCATCATTTCTTCGGACGTTACGAAGGTCGATCTCTCCGAACGTCCCTTCAAGGCCTGGGTCGGCAGCGACCTGTACGAGGCCGAGACGATGGTGATCTCTACCGGTGCGTCCGCTCGTTGGCTCGGAATCCCCGGCGAGAGCCGTCTCCGTGGGTACGGCGTCTCGGCGTGTGCAACCTGTGACGGGTTCTTCTTCCGCGACCGCGACATCGCCATCGTCGGAGGCGGGGACTCAGCAATGGAAGAGGCCCTCTTCCTCACGAAGTTCGCTTCGAAGGTGACGATCGTTCATCGCCGCGAAGAGCTCCGGGCATCGAAGATCATGGCTCAGCGGGCGCTCGACCACCCGAAGATCGAAGTTCTTTGGAACTCCACCGTCGAAGAGGTGCTCGGCGACGATCTCGTGACGGGTCTCAGGATTCGCAACGTCGTCACCGACGAGGAGTCCGAGCTCCCCGTCGAGGGGTTCTTCCTCGCCATCGGACACGATCCGAATACCAAAATTTTCCAGAACAAGCTGGAGCTCGACGAGACCGGCTACGTCATCACAGAGGCCGGCTCGACGAAGACCTCGGTCGAGGGCGTCTTCGCTGCCGGCGACGTCGTCGACCACTACTACCAGCAGGCCATCACGGCTGCCGGCATGGGCTGCCGGGCCGCGATCGACGCCGAGCACTGGCTCAACAGTTTCGAGGCTTGACATCAATCGGGAGGACTGAGGATGGAGAAGAACACGCTCACAGGGACGGACGCGAACTTCGTCGAATTGGTCGGGTCGACGCTGCCGACCCTCGTCGACTTCTGGGCTGAGTGGTGCGGTCCGTGCAAGATGATGGACGGCCCCCTCGAAGAGATCGCAGGCGACCGGAAAGGCGCTCTGCAGATCGTCAAGCTCAACGTCGACGAGAACCCTTCGACGGCCATGCAGTTCGGCGTGATGAGCATCCCGACGATGATCATCTTCCAACAGGGCCAGGAGAAGAAGCGCCTCGTCGGAGCGCGGAGCAAGGCACAGCTCGAAGCCGAGCTCGCGTCCTTCGTCTCCTGATCCGGCTCGGCCCGGAGGCGGGACCGTGAGGCTCTACCACTCCGGGGACCGGGGAGAGCCGGTTCGTGATATCCAACGTCGCCTGACGCGCCTGGGCTTCTCCGTCGTCGACGACGGAGCGTACGGTGAGGACACCGTCGAAGCGGTGATCCACTTCCAACAGTCGCGCGGCCTCCCGTCGGACGGCATCGTCGGCCCAGAGACCTGGCGCACGCTCGTCGACGCAGGCTTTCTCCTCGGCGACCGGATGCTCTACCGACGATCACCAATGATGCGTGGAGACGACGTCTCGCAACTCCAGAAGAGCCTCGGCTCTCTCGGTTTCGACGCCGGAAAGGTCGACGGGATCTTCGGGCCCGACACGCTGCGCGCCATCCTCGATTTCCAGCACAATCGCTGCATCGCCGAAGACGGCATCGCTGGGCGCGAGGTCGTCGACGAACTCGTCCTCATGGCTCGGGCCACCGATAAGCCCGGCCGCGAGGCGGTGCGAGAGCACGAATGGATTTCGTCGTTTCCACGCCCTCTCGCCGGGGATCGCATCTACGTTGACCCCGACACCGGAGAACCCGATGCCTCATCATCGACGTGGATCGTCGCGACGAGACTCGCTACGGAACTCCAGTTCGCCGGCGGGCGAGCGATGCTGTCACGCAGCATCGACACCGCCCCAACCGAACGCCAGCGAGCGTCTCGCGCAAACCGGCGCGATGTCCAGATCGTGGTGTCCATCACGGTCCCACCCGACGGAACGGAGGGCGTCTACTACTTCGGAACGGCCCTCAGCACGAGCGATGCAGGGCGAACGATCGCCACACATCTCGCTACGAGCCTCAGTCTCACGCCGTTGCCGCGCGCCATGCCGATCCTCAAGGAGACGCGAGCGCCCGCAGTCGTCATCGCATTGAACGCCCCCACTCCCGATCTCGGCCACCAGATCGCGCGTGCACTCATCGACCTATATGCATCAGGGCCCGCGGAGGCCTGAACCGTGGGCGGCACAATCTGAATACTCGATACTCGGTGAAGGCCGTGGACCAACTGCTGGTGTGTACCGGATACCGGATACCAGCTGCGACGCCGTAGGCGGCTTAGCCGAAGAGTTGGCGGTATATGCGTTCCAGGTCTTCCAGTGAGCCGTAGCGGATCACCATGCGCCCGCCTTCGCCGCGTGTCGAGATCTTCACCTCGGTCGCGAGGCGCTCTGCAAGGCGTTCCTCGAGTTCGATGATCGCGGCCGGGCGCATCTCCGGCGCCTTGCGGGGCCTTGGAACCCCCGGGCCTTGCCGGGTCTTCACCGCATCTTCGACCTTACGAACGGGCCAACCTTCGGCCACAACGCGCTCGGCAACGTAGACGGCGTACGCCTCATCTTCTATCGCCAGCAGCGCTCGAGCGTGGCCCGCCGAAAGCTCAGACCGCTCGAGCATGCCCTGAATCGGAGCGGGTAGCTGGAGCAGCCTCAGCGTGTTGGTGACAGCACTCCTGCTCTTGCCAACCCTGGAGGCGACCTGCTCATGGGTCATGCCAAAATCTTCCAGGAGGTTCCGGTAGGCCGCCGCCTCCTCGAGGGGGGACAGATCCTTGCGTTGAATATTCTCGATGAGCGCCTCGGTGAGGTTGTGCTCGTCGCTCTCCGCTTCCCTGATAACCGCCGGAATCGTTGCCAGGCCTGCCATTCCCGCTGCCCGCAACCGCCGCTCGCCGGCGATGAGCACGTACTCCCCCGGTCGCTCGCCCGCCCGGACGACGATCGGCTGGAGAACGCCGACCTCACGAATCGAAGCAGCAAGCTCAGAGAGCGCCTCATCGTCGAACCGACTCCTCGGCTGCCGGGGGTTCGGAGAAACCTCTGAGATCTCAACCTCGGCGAAGCCCGCCGACGGGTGTTCGACGGGGATGAGGGCATCAAGTCCCCGTCCCAGCCCACTCTTACGTGCGGCCATGTCTCCTCCGGAATTCGCGTGCCAGCTCCCGGTAGGCGATCGCTCCCCGGGACATTGGGTCGTAGGCCTCGATCGGTTCACCATACGAGGGGGCCTCCGAGAGCCTCACGGTCCTCGGAATCACCGTCCTGTAGGTCGTGTCCCCGAAATGCGCCCGCACTTGGGCTACGACATCCGATGCAAGGGTGGTTCTGCCGTCGTACATCGTGAGGAGCACACCTTCGATGGTGAGTTGAGGGTTCAGGTTGCGCTGGACGAGTTGGACGTTCTGTACCAGCTGACTCACCCCCTCGAGGGCGTAGTACTCACACTGAATGGGGATAAACGCCTCGTCGGCCGCCGCGAGGCCGTTCACCGTCAGCAGACCGAGCGAAGGAGGGCAGTCGATGAGGATGAAGTCGTAATCGTCGGCCACCGGCTTGAGAGCGTTCCCGAGCCGGGATTCCCGAGAGAACATCGATACGAGCTCGATCTCGGCTCCTGCGAGTTCGATCGTGGCCGGCACGACGAAGAGCTCGCGAACGGAGGTCGGTTCGATCACGTCTTCGATTGCCACGTCCTCGACGAGGAGATCGTAGGTGGAGTACTCGATGGCAGTCCGGTCGACACCCAGTCCGCTCGTGGTGTTCCCTTGGGGGTCGAGGTCGACGATGAGGACCCGTTCCCCTTGAAATGTAAGGCCTGCGCCCAGGTTGATGGCCGTCGTTGACTTCCCAACGCCGCCTTTCTGGTTGGCGATCGCGACAATGGTGGTAGGCATCAGATGGGTGCGTCCTCGAGGCTTCAGTCGTTCGTGCGTGTCATCCTAAGAAGCCAGGCGGGGGAGTCAAGCACCCCGACGGGGACTTCAAGGAGATCGAGCGTCGTCCCTTCAGGTGCGGGCGGGAGTCTCCCTGGACGGCTGAGGCGGCTGAGACCTATCACGGCGCATCCGTTCTCCGATAGCAGCGGTGCTGCCATCTGGAGCGCTTCTTCGGGTTCCAGGGATGCCCTGAAGACGATCACGTCCCAAACGCCGTCGAGGCTCTGAGCGTCGGCACTCAACACGGCTACGTTGTCGAGTCCGAGGACTCGCACAGCTCTCCGTGCGAGCCGGCATCGACGCTCGGCCCGATCAAGGAGCGTCACGCTGGTCTCTGGATGAGCTATTGCCAGGGGAATCCCGGGAAGACCCACACCGGATCCGATATCGAGAAGCGTCGTTGGGGACCCAACCCAGCCGGCTGCGAACGTCAGGGAGTCCGCTACATGACGGTCGAGGAGCCGTTCGCGCTCGTGGGGGCCAACGCCACCGGCCGGAATCGCTTCTGTATCAAGCCATTCGACGTATTGGGCGAGCCTGTCTCGTTGTTGTGGGCAGAGCGTCAGCCCTGCCCACAGCGCAACCCGATCAAAGGCATCCCCGAGATGTTTCACGGGAAACACCCGGGATCAGGCCTCTTCACTCTCCTCGTTGGCGGCGATAACGACGGCACGGCGAGGATCTTCGCCCTCCGAGTACGTTCTCACGCCCCCGTGGGTCGCTGCCGCATCGTGAACAACCTTGCGGTCGGCCGCATTCATGGGCTCGAGCATGACCTCGCCGCCACTCTCTTTGATCTGCTCGACGAGCTTGCCGGTGTAGATCGTGAGCGCCTCGCGACGTCGCGTCCCATATCCGGCGATGTCGATCCGCATGCGGGGAGCGCCGAAAGTCCTTCGCTGGACGGTGGTGCGTGTCAGTTCGAGCACGGCGTGCATCGTCGCGCCCTTCGGACCAACGAGCGCCTCGGTCTGCTCACCGACGACGTCGAGGTAGAGGACCTCGTCCTCGATCCGCGTCTGGATATCTCCTTCGAGACCGAATGCGTCGAGCAGACCGGTGAGGAACTCCCCCGCCACCGCCGCTTGATCCTCGATCGACAGGTCGGGCTTCTCGCGCTTTGGCTCGGTTACCTTCTGTTCATCGTTCATCGGTCGCCGCTCCTTCGGGGCTCTGCCCTTCTTCTTCTCTGCCGACTTCGACCCACTGGTCGCCCGAGAACCCTTGTCGCTCTTGGGCTTCCGGTTGGTCTTCTGGTTCTCTTGAGCCTTCGGCTTGCGGCGGCTACGGCGACTCTTGCGTCGCGGCTTCCGCGATACCTTCACGATTGCAGCACGCGAGCCGACGCCGAGGAACCCGGCCTTTGGCTCTTGAATGACTTCGACATCGGCCTGATCGCGCGATTCGAAGCCCAATTCGGCCATCGCAGCCTCAACGGCGATCTCAATTGTCGTTCCGGTGGCTTCCACCCAGTCCATCGTCTAATTCCTCCTGCGGCGGTTCTTCTTCTTGCTGGCATGCGGCGACGGGCCCTTGCGCTCGGACTCGCCCTCGTCGGGCGACGGCTCGCCCGGCTTCGCCGGCTTTTCGTCATCGTCTCCGCCCTCGTCCAACCGGAGAATGAGCGCCTGCTGGCCAATCCGGAAGAGGTTCGAGGTGGCGAAATAGATTCCCAGGCCGGATGTCAATGTCCACGATATGAAACCGAAGAAGATCGGCATGACCTTCATCGCGTTCTGCATCGATTGGGCCGTCTGGGACTGATCTCCATTGTCCTTCTTCGTGCGTGTCGTCTGGATCTGCTGGTAGTACCCGGCAGCGACGATGAGCACGAGAAGAAGCACGTAGGGGAGTGCGATGAGGAAGTCTCCGCTCCGGATCGCCTCCGGAACGGCTGCGCTCGGCGAGAGCGTGAGATCCATACCGAAGAAAGAGGTCTGGATGTGCTCGACTCCGTCACCGATGTACTTGGAGGTGACGGATCCGTCGTCTTGAGGTTGGATACTCCTCAGTACGGAGAACAACGCAAACCAGATAGGCATCTGCACGATCATTGGGAGACACCCGGCAGCGGGGTTCACGCCACGCTCCTGGTAGAGCTCCATGAGCTGTTTGTTCAGCTCCTCCTTCTCTCCCTTGAGCTCCTTCTGGAGGCGCTTGACCTCCGGCTGAATCTCCTGCATTGCCTTCATCGAGCGGGTCTGCTTGAGCGTCAAGGGGAACATGACGAGCGAGATCGCGAGCGTGAGGAAGATGACCGCCACGCCCAATCGGCCCACGAGGTCCGGCATACCGGCTGGTAAAATCTGGTAGAAGAAGTTGAGGACTCCACCGAGGAGGTCTTGGAGGAGGGTCCAGGGGTTCACGCGTCACTCCCAGCGTTCGTGTTGTGTTTGTGTTCGTTCTGATCGGGCTCGGGGACCGGGTCGAATCCACCTTCGTGGAACGGATGGCAACGTCCGATGCGTTTGACGGCCATCCACGATCCGCGAGCGGCGCCGTGGAGACGAATCGCGTCGTACCCATACTCCGAGCAGGAGGGATAATACCGGCAATTCCCACCCAGCACGGGAGAAAGGGCCTTCTGATACAAGCGGACGCCGCCCATGAGGAGTCGAGCACCCGGTGACGGGGCCGCCTGACTCTCGGTATTCATCGGCTCTCCTTGTTCACGTCCACGATCGCTTCTCTCAGATTCTGCACAAGCCGTTCAAACGACGTGGTGGAGACGCTCGGGCTCGATACGACGACGTATGCCGAATCGGGGAGTAGCTCAGCAAAGCGGAGCGCCTCGCGGATTCGCCTCTTCGCGCGATTGCGCTGAACGGCGTTGCCGACCCTTCGTGATGCCACGATTCCGACCTGCGGCGGTCCGTCGGTCCCCGCTGCTCGGATCACCTTGACCCCTCCAACTCTGGCAGATTCACCCGTGTCGAAGACGGCCGCGAATCGGTGTGAGGGTCGGAGAGAGACGTACGGTCGCCCGTGCCTAGGCAGTGATCTGCTTCCGGCCCTTGAGGCGACGGCGCTTGATGACGGCGCGTCCGCCACGAGTGCGCATGCGGGAGCGGAAGCCGTGCTTGCGCTTGCGGCGTCGCACGTTTGGTTGGTAAGTGCGCTTCATAGTGAGGTGTCCCCGGACTAGGAGGTCGCGGCGCGACCGGGAAGTTGACGAAGGATGCGAGTGTACCCCGATCACCCACATATCGATGGGCGCTTGTCGAGAACGCGAAGACGCACCACGATACGCGAAATTCCGATCTTGCTCGCGAAACATCCCAGGAGGCCATCTCGTGGCCGTTCGGAGATCCTTCCACTTTCTGCCATCCTTGAGAACCCGTGCGGTGTAAGGGATTCTCTCCTCGATCGGTACCTTCGATCCCCCCGAAGGGCAGGATTTCCCCGTCTTGCCGGTCCTCTCGAGGGGGCCATATACTCGCCGCCGCTCGCGCATCGTCGACCGCACTTCCCCATGGAGGGCCGCTTGGCGGAACCGTTGTGAGGGCGGGCCAGGACGGAGTATTGACAGGTTTCTCCACACCCTGTGGATAGGTGTGTGGACAGGGCATTGACAGTTTTGAGAGGAGAGGCACGAGTGGAAGAAGCACGCTCGTCCACTGTGGAGTGGGACACCTTCCACCAGCAGGTTCGTCGCCGGGTGACGCCGGCAGCATGGCAGACGTGGATCGAACCGCTCGACTCGAACATCGAGTCGGGCAATCTCCACCTCATCGCACCGACGGACTTCCACTACCGCTGGGTCGGGGACCGCTACCTCCCGGCCCTCAAGGAAGCTGCGAAGGACACCCTCGGCCTCGAAGTGACGCTCTCGGTCGTCCCATCCCCGGCCGAGCCTCCGATCGAAGCCCCCTCAATTCCCGATCCGGTGCAAGGCGCTCTTCCGATCGACCCGGCGAACCCGAGGCGCACGTCTGCGAACGACCCGCGCCTCGTACCGAAGTACACCTTCGACAATTTCGTCGTCGGCCAGTCGAATCGTTTCGCCCACGCCGCCTGTCTCGCCGTGGCCGAGCAACCCGGCAGCCACTACAACCCTCTCTTCATCTACGCGAACGCCGGTCTCGGCAAGACACACCTCTTGCACGCGGTCGGTCATCACCGCATCGAGATGAATCCGAGCGCCGTCGTCCGATATGTCTCGTCTGAGCAGTTCTTCAACGAGTTCATCAACGGCATTCGCCGCAAGCGCATGGACGAGTTCAAGGAGCGCTACCGCACGATCGACGTGCTCCTCCTCGACGACGTCCAATTCTTCGAAGGCAAGGAACAGATCCTCGAGGAGTTCTTCCACACCTTCAACAGCCTCTACGAGGCCGGCAAGCAGGTCGTGATCAGCTCCGATCGTCACCCGAAGCACCTCTCGACGCTCGAGGATCGCCTCAGGAGCCGCTTCGAATGGGGCCTTCTCACCGACATCCAGACCCCCGACGTCGAGACGCGGCTCGCGATCCTCAGGAAGAATGCCGAGTTCGCCCCTTCCCCCGTCCCCCAGGACGTCATGACGTTCATCGCTGAGAACGTTCACCAGAACATTCGGGAACTCGAAGGCGCACTCACACGGGTCACCGCCTTTGCGTCGCTCACGAATGAGAAGATCACACTGACGATGGCCCGGGAGGTGCTCTCCGACATCGTCGGCATGCAGCAGTCGACCCCGCCGACCCCGGACCGGATCCTCCAGATCACGGCCGACTACTACTCGACCACGACCGAAGACCTCATCGGTCCCAGCAGGAAACAACCGCTCGCGCGTTCACGTCAGATCTCTATGTATCTCTGCCGGGAATACACGGATCTCTCGTTGCCGAAGATCGGTGCCCGCTTCGGCGGCCGCGATCACACGACCGTCATCCACGCGGTCGAGAAAGTGAAGACTCTCCTACGCACCGACATGGAGGTCTTCGACCAGGTCACAGACCTTGCACAGCGCCTGAGGACAACATGAGCGTTATCCCCACCTCCCGTCTTCCCGATTGCTTCCCTGTTGATTACGCTGTCTTTTCCCACATACCATGTGGACCGGGGAAGCCGTTCGAGACAACGATTTCGTGGGTTTCTCCACAATCCACAGCACCTACTACTACCACTACCGTTTGAATTTCAAAGAACCAAGAAGCAGAGGAAGAACAACTGTGCGTATCCGAGCCGAACGTGACGATCTCGCCGACGTCCTGACGAGGGCAGGCAGGGCGGTCGGAAGCCGTTCTCCACTTCCGATCCTCCAGGGTCTGCTCTGCGAGGTCGAGAACGGGCGCCTGCGCGTGACCGGCACGGACAACGAGATCACCGTCCGGACGAACCTCGAGGTTGAGGCGCTCGAGGACGGTTCCACGGTCATCCCAGCCAAGCTCGCGGCCGACGCTGTGAGGAAGCTGCCGACGGGGGCCGTGTCGATGACCGCCGCCGACGGAGAGGTGGAGATCACCGGGAATGGACCACGCTTCCGTCTCAGAGAGCTGAGCGTTGGGGACTTCCCCTCCATCGATGACACGCTTCCCGCCGAGACGATCGACGTTGTCGGTGAGACGCTCGTAAGGGCGCTTGGGCAGGTAGGGATCGCCGCTTCGACCGATGAGGCACGGCCCACGCTCACGGGCGTGCTCTTCGAGGAGCACGAAGGAGGGCTTCGTCTCGTCGCCACCGACTCGTATCGACTGGCTGTGCGCGACGTGCTCGGCATCGGTGCAACGGGTACGAAACTCGTTCCCTATCGAGCGCTGCGCGAACTTGGACGGACGGTTGGAGACGGGCCGATGAAGGTGGCGCTCGGGGACAGGGAGGCGGCATTCGTCACCGACCAGGGAAGTTTGACGGTCCGGATCATCGACGCCACGTTCCCGAAGTACCGTCAGCTGTTACCCGACTCGTATCCGAATCGCCTCGAAGTTGCGAGGGAGAACCTGCTCGAAGCCGTCGGCAGGGCTGCTCTCGTCGCAGAGGATCACATCCCTGTGCGCCTCAACCTCCACGAGGGTGGTGTCGAGTTGAGCGTCATCCGCCAAGAGGTGGGCGAGGAGACCGAGCACATCGAAGGTGTGTACGAAGGCGAAGAGATCACGATTGCGTTCAACACGCGTTACCTCACCGATGGAGTGAGCGCGATCGACTCCGATACGGTGGTTCTCGAGACGATCGATGCTCTCAAGCCGGGCCTCCTGCACGGCAAGGGGGACGAGGACTTCCGGTATCTCCTCATGCCGGTCCGCCTCTAGGGACTCCAAGCAACCACAACGATCGAACTGTCGATCCGGGAGGAGAAGACATGTATCTCTCCTGGCTCGAACTCACCGAAACCCGCTGCTACAAGACGTTCAGGTTCGAACCAGAGCCGGGCATCAACGTGCTTGTTGGATCAAATGGAGCGGGGAAGACGAGCATCCTCGAAGCGACTGCGTATCTCGGTCTCCTCAAGTCGTTCCGGGGAACTCCCGACGAGGCTGTGATCCGAGCAGGCGGGGAGAGAGCCGTGATTCGGGGGGAGTTCACGACCGCCTCCGGAACGTTTCGCGTGGAGGTCGAGATCCCGAGGGGCGGGCGCCGGCGGGTTCTCGTGAATGGGAAGAGGCCGCAACGCAACAGGGATGTCCTCGCCCAGGTTCCCCTCGTTGCATTCCAACCGGACGATCTCGACCTCGTCAAGAGGGGCCCGGGCCTTCGTCGCGGCTACCTCGACGATCTCTCAGCACAGCTTTGGCCACAGGCCGGAGCCGACCAGCAGGACTACGAACGTGCGGTCCGGCAGCGCAACACGCTGCTGAAGCAAGAAGGAAGACGAGCCGATCCCGTGACCCTCGACGTATGGGACGAGCGCGTCGCCGCGGCAGGCGCCGCCGTGTTCGGCTACCGGGCACGTGTGATCGAGACGCTCGACGCTGCGCTCGGGGAGGCCTACCGGCTTGTCGGCGAGCGGGGGACGCTGACCTGGCGCTACTCGACGAACTGGGGAGCCACGCTGGACGGGGGAGGCGATGAGGAGACCCTGCGCCGCGCACTCGAGGAGAGGCGGCCACGGGACCTCGACCAGCGTCTGACGAGCGCCGGGCCTCACCGGGACGACCCGGGCCTCGTCGTCGATGGTCGGCCGGCTCGGACGATGGCGAGTCAGGGGGAGCAGCGAACCGTCGCCCTTGCCTTGCGCGTCGCCGCCTACCGGGTGCTGAGTGCCCACCGGACGACCACGCCGATGCTGCTCCTCGACGACGTCTTCTCCGAACTCGATCCGGCACACTCCGCCGGAGTGATGTCGCTGCTCGACGGAGGACAGGTTTTTGTCACAACCGCGAGAGAAGATGAGGTTCCAGCAGCCGGACGACGGTGGGCCGTCGACGGAAGGAGCCTCATACGATGAGAGCGAAGTACTACAGCCCCGGGCCGGAGCGCCGAGAACCCGAACCGATCGACGATCTCCTCGGTGCGATCATCGAGAGCGCCGGAGCCAGCAAGGACCTGGGTATCGCGGGACTCGTCGCCTCCTGGGAGGAGATCGTTCCTGATCGCTGGAGAGGTCGTTCGCGGCCGATCGGAGTGCGCGAACAGGTTCTGCTCGTGGAGGTTCCAACGGGGTCGGATGCGAGCCTTCTCCGCTACGAGACAGCGAACCTCGTCCGTACGATTACCGAGCATTTCGGCGCCGATCTCGTGCGGTCCGTGCGCTTCCGCGTCGAGGGGGACGTACGAGGCGGAAAGCCTTGACATGACAAGGTTTTCGCACGAATTCGGCTATGATTACACCGGTGTCAGTAGCCCCCACTGATTGCCTCCGGGGGCGAGCCAAAGGAGTCCTGTGAGTAAGACGAAACGCGCCCCGAGCGCGTCATATGACGCGAAGGACATCAAGGTCCTTGAAGGCCTCGAAGCGGTCCGCAGGCGCCCCGCGATGTACATCGGGTCGACCGGCCCGAAGGGGCTTCATCACCTCATCTGGGAAGTCGTCGACAACTCGGTCGACGAAGCGATGGCAGGGTTCTGCACTCGCGTCGAAGTTGCCCTCCTCGCCGACGGAGGCGTGAGAGTGAGGGACAACGGCCGCGGTATCCCGGTTGCCAAGCACCCGAAGACGAAGCAGTCGGCACTCACCACCGTCATGACGACACTCCACGCCGGCGGCAAGTTCGACTCGGGGGCCTACACCGTCTCGGGAGGGCTCCACGGCGTCGGTATCTCTGTTGTCAACGCGCTGTCAAGGCGGGTCGAGGTCGACATCGTGCGTGACGGCTTCCACTGGTCCCAGGTGTACGAGTACGGGGATGCCACCGCAGCGGTGAAGAAGGGGCAAGCTGCGAAGCGCACCGGCACCCAGGTGGTGTTCTGGGCCGACCCGGAGATCTTCACCGAGGGCCTCGACTACTCGTCGAAGACCGTCATGAGCCGCCTGCGGGAGATGGCGTTCTTGAACAGGGGCCTCGAGATTCGATACCGGGACGAGCGCGGTGAGACGCCCGTCGAGGAGAGCTTCAAGTACTCCGGCGGGTTGATCGACTTTGTGAAGCACCTCAACGCGAACCGGGATCCGATCCATCGCCAGATCGCCTACTTCGAAGAGAAGACGGACGATGCCGAGATTGCCGTCGCCATGCAGTGGACGAGCACGTACCGCGAGACGGTTCTGAGTTTCGCCAACAACATCAACACCCACGAAGGGGGAACCCACGAAGAGGGGTTCCGCACAGCGCTCACCCGGTCGATCAACGAGTTCGCTCGCGGCAGGAACCTCCTCAAGGAGAAGGACCCGAACCTCACCGGGGAGGATATCCGCGAGGGGCTCACGGCCATCATCTCGGCGAAGGTGAAAGACCCTCAGTTCGAGGGGCAGACGAAGACGAAGCTCGGCAATACAGAGATCCGTTCGTTCGTCCAGAAGGCCCTCAACCAGGCCATTCCCGAGTGGCTCGACCGCAATCCGGGGGAAGCCCGCCGCATCGCGGACAAGTCTTCGCAGGCTGCCAGGGCCCGCATGGCTGCGCGCCAGGCAAGGGATCTCACGAGGCGCAAGAGCCTCCTCGAGTCCTCCGGTCTCCCGGGCAAACTCTCGGACTGCTCGTCGAAGCAGCCGGAGGAGAGCGAGCTCTTCATTGTCGAGGGTGACTCGGCCGGCGGCTCCGCGAAGCAGGCGAGAAACAGTCGGTACCAGGCGATCCTGCCGATCCGGGGCAAGATCATCAACGTTGAGAAGAACCGCCTCGCCCGGGTGCTGCAGAACAACGAGATCCAGTCGCTCATCACCGGTATCGGTACCGGGATAGGAGAAGAATTCGATGTCGACAAGGCGCGGTATCACAAGGTCGTGATCCTCACCGACGCCGACGTCGACGGAGCACACATCCGCACGCTGCTCTTGACGTTCTTCTTCCGCCACATGCCGCAGCTCATCGAATTCGGCTATGTGTACATCGCCCAACCACCGCTCTACAGCGTGAAGGTCGGTTCGAAGACGACGTGGGCGCAGGACGACGCGGCGCTCGACGAGATCAAGGTGCAGCTCTCCGGCAAGAAGCTCAACATCCAGCGTTTCAAGGGCCTCGGCGAGATGAACGCCGAGGAGCTGTGGGACACGACGATGGACCCCGAACGCCGTGCGTTGCTCCAGGTAGGGCTCGATGACCAGTTCTCGGCGGAGGAGACGTTCTCCACGCTCATGGGCACCGACGTCGATGCCCGTCGCACCTTCATCCAGCAGAACGCCAAAGACGTTCGCTTCCTCGATTTCTAGGGACGCCACGACATGCCGAACGAAGAACAGCAGAGCAGGATCGCTCAGATCGACATCGAGAGGGAGATGCAGGACTCCTTCCTGGAGTATGCGATGTCGGTCATCGTGTCGCGGGCGCTCCCCGACGTGCGCGACGGGCTGAAGCCGGTTCACCGGCGGATCCTCTACGCCATGCACGACGCAGGCATTCGGGCGGGGACCCCGTTCCGTAAGTGCGCCCGCGTGGTCGGCGACGTCGTCGGCTGGTTCCATCCTCATTCGCCTGAGGCCGTCTACGACGCCATGGTGCGTCTCGGACAGGACTTCTCGATGAGGAGCCCGCTCATCCAGCCGCAGGGCAACTTCGGTACCGTCGACGACCCAGCAGCGGCCATGCGCTACTGCGTCACCGGAGACACCCGCATCCGCACGACGGAGGGGACGGTCCTCATTCGTGACATCGTTCCGAATGCCGCCGAAGAATCGGATCACGCCGTCTCGCTCAAGGTGCTCGGTAGGAGAGGGGATCCGCAGGTCGCCGACCGTTTCTTCCACAGCGGCAACCACTCGACGCTGCGGCTCGCCACCCGGGAGGGTTTCGAACTCACCGGGACACGGAATCACCCGGTTCTGACACTCACTTCGGTGGAAGGCATCCCTGTTCTCCTCTGGAAGCTCCTCGAGGAGATCGAGCCGGGGGATCGGGTCGCCATGGCCCGGCCCGACAACGCTGGAGACGGTGGAGATGATCTGAGCCGCGAAGAGGCAATCGCACTGGCGGAAGAGACGATCCAGAGCGACGCGTCTGGCGCTGTTCCCGAAGCCGTCTGGAGGGCACATCCGGAAGCCAAGAAGGAGTACGTCGAGGCCCTTGTCGGTGGCGGTTTGCTGTCGTCGAAGAGAGGGACGAGTGGGGTCGAGATTCTGTTGTCGACCCGCAGCGAGCGCCTCGCTGCCGACTTCCAACACCTGCTCCTCGAGTGCGGGATCGTTGCGAACCTCAGCCACTTCAGCAATGGCGAAACCAACGTCTGCCTGGCCAATCGAAGAGACGCAGAGATTCCGTTCCTCGCCGACTACCTGCGCTCCGAGGCGGGTCGAGGTGGGCTCGAGTGGCTCAAGAAGCACAACATCGACCGTGTCGAGCGGTGGGAGCGCGACGGGGAGGAGATTCTCGATCACATCGCCGACCCAGAAGTCCGGAGGATCGCGACACACATCGTCGATCACGGGTTCTATTACGCGACGGTCTCGACAGTCGAGGGCGCCGGCGTGCAGCCCGTGTACTCCCTCCGGGTCGAGTCCGAAGATCACGCGTTCTTGGGGAACGGCTTCGTCAACCACAACACCGAGGCGCGGATGTCACCTATTGCGGCGCATCTCCTCGAGAGCATCGACGAAGACACCGTCAACTGGTCCGACAACTACTCAGGGGAGCGGGAAGAGCCGGACGTGCTCCCTGCCCGGTTCCCGAACCTCTTGGTCAATGGTTCCACCGGCATCGCCGTCGGCATGGCGACGAACATCCCGCCCCACAACCTCACCGAGGTCGTCGACGCCGTGCTCTACGGCCTCGACCATCCGGAAGCGACCGTTGCCGACCTCTCCGAATTCGTCAAGGGCCCCGACTTCCCGAGCGGCGCCTACATCGTGGGCATGAGCGGCGTCAAGCAGGCACTCGCCACGGGACGCGGCTCGGTGAAGATGCGGGCCGTCACCGACATCGTCGAGATGCAGAGGGGACGGGTCGCGATCATCGCCACCGAGATCCCGTATCAGGTCTCACGGGACCGGATCATGGAGAAGACGGCCGAACTGGTGAGGAAGAAGATCATCACCGGCATCGCCGACCTTCGGGACGAGTCCGACAGGGATGGAACTCGTCTCGTGATCGAACTCCGTAAGGACGCGAACCCGCAGGTCATTTTGAATCAGCTGTTCAAGATGACCCAGCTCGAAGAGAATTTCGCCGTTAACCAGGTCGCCCTCGTCGACGGCGTTCCGCGCACGCTCAACGTTGCGGAGATGGTCCACTACTACATCGGGCACCAGCTCGAGGTCATCGAGCGGCGAAGCAAGTTCCGTCTCGCGAAGGCAAAGGCGCGAGCCCACATCGTCGAGGGGCTGCTCATCGCCCTCGACAACATCGATGAGGTCGTCGAGATCATCAAGTCGTCTGAGGACGTGTCGGCGGCTCGTGAAGCGCTGATGGAGCGATTTGAACTCTCCGAGGTCCAGGCGAACCACATCCTCGACATGCCTCTCCGTCGGCTCACCGCTCTCGAGACGGGCAAGCTTCGCGAGGAGTACGGGGACCTCCAGGCAACGATCGCTGATCTCGAGGCGCTGCTCGCGAGTGAGGACAAGCGCCGGGCGATCATCGGCGAGGAACTCACCGTCATCCGCGACAAGTTCGGGGATAAGCGGAGGAGCCGGATCATCCCGGACATGGGGGAGATGTCGCTGGAAGATCTCATCGCCGACGAGGAACTCGTCGTGACCGTGAGTGCTGCCGGCTACGTCAAGTCGGTCCTCGCCAAGACGTACAAGACGCAGGGCAGGGGCGGTCGCGGGGTGCGCGGCGCCGCTCTGCGAGAAGACGACGTCATCGAGCACGTGATCCACACGTCGGCCCACGCGTATCTGCTCGTGTTCACGAACCAGGGCAAGGTCTACCGCGTCAGGGCACATGAGATCCCGCGCAAGGACCGCAACGCAAAGGGTGTTCTCGTTCAATCGGTACTCCCGATGGATCCGGACGAGATCATCGAGGCGGTCATCGACACCCGCGACTACGAGACCCATCAGTACCTCGTGATGTTCACGAAGCAGGGGCAGGTCAAGAAGACGAAGTTCTCCGACTACGACTCGCGGAACCAGGTCCTCGTGGCGATCAAGCTTCAGGAGGGTGACGAAGTCGTCGACGTCCGAGCAACCAACGGGGACAGCGACCTCCTCATGTTCACGAAGAAGGGTCAGGGGATCCGATTCACCGAGCAGGACGTCCGCCCGATGGGTCGGGCCTCGCAGGGTGTTCGCGGCATCAGATTGCGTGACGGTGACGAGGTCGTCGCAGGAACGACCGCCGAGGAGGGCGACGAAGTCCTCCTCCTCACGAACGGCGGCTACGGCAAGCGGACGAAGATGGATCTCTTCCGGCGTCAGGGCCGGGGTGGCATGGGCGTGAAGGCCATGAAGCTCACCCGTGTGAGGGGTGTGCTCGTTGCGGCGAGGGCCGTGACTCCCGACGACGAGGTGTTCATGATCTCGTCGGACGGCATCGTGATCCGCCAGGCCGTGTCGGAGATCAGCCGACAGAGGAGAGAGTCGACCGGAGTGAAGGTCGTGAGCCTCGACTCCGACGCCGAACTGTCAGCGGTGGCCCTGGTGCCAACGAACGGCGACTGAGGCCGGCGTCGCCGGCAGTAGCAAGCAGCAAGAAGCAGGCGGCGAGTCTTGTGTCTTGCTACTTGTGTCTTGCTACTTGTTCCTACACTCGTCTCATGGCAGTCAGACGAGTTCGGCGCGTCGTCCGGAAGGTCGATCCTTGGACGGTACTGAAGGTCTCGATCGTCCTCAACGCGATCGGTGCCCTCGTCTTCGTCCTCGGGGTCTGGGTGATGTGGTCGCTCGCAGTCCAGCGGGGCATTCCGGACAAGGTCACCGAGCTCTTCGCCAACTTCTCGCTCGTCTTCAACGCGAATGGAGAGCTCTACTTCCGCGCGATCGTCTTCTTCGCGATCGTCTTCTTTGGTGCCATGACCGGGATCCTCACGCTGGGAGCCGTTCTCTACAACCTCATCTCCGACGTCGTCGGTGGCGTGGAGTTGGTCGTCCTCGAAGAGACCTACGTTGTGCCGACCGTCCGCACAGCGCCGGTCCGACCGACCGTGCACGAGCAGTCGAATGGGACGAACGGTCCGAGCGGGGACACGAAGACGGAGCCGGTGATCGCCGTCGAAAAG
>JBDLHX010000002.1:0-59526 GCA_039715165.1 Actinomycetota bacterium | reverse complement strand
GTTCCCCCAAACCTGCACCGCCCCCCCCTTCTGACCTACCGGCCATCTCCCCCACCGTTCCGGCGGGGGAGAAAGCGAAAGAGTGCCGCTCACACGCTCGCCCATTTCGTGAGGAACCGCACCCGTGAAGACGCAGTCACACCAACGCATCCCACGTGAACGCCGACGAGAAGCCGCGGATCCAGGCTTCGTGGGGGAGGCGACTGCTCGGTCAGCCGCCTTCGGTCATTGGGCGGACGTCGAGGGCTGCGTCGAGCTCGTCCTCGGGGAGGACCTCCATCTCGAGAGCGACCGCGCGAACGCCACGACCTTCGGCAAACGCCTTCTTGATGACAACGGCAACCTTGTCGTACCCAATGTGGGGCACGAGCGAGGTCGCAACGATGGCGTTCTGGTCGAGGAGGAAGGCCGCCCGCTCGGCGTTGGCGGTGATGCCGTCGACCGTCATGGCCTTGAGGACACGGGCGCCGGCTGCCAGGAGCTCGATCGACTCGAGCATCGCGTGGCTCATCACGGGCATCATGACGTTCAGCTCGAAGTTGCCGTTTGCTCCGCCCCAGGTGATCGTGACGTCGTTCCCGAACACACGGGAGGCGATCATCATCACGGCTTCCGGGATGACCGGGTTGATCTTCCCGGGCATGATCGACGAGCCGGGCTGGAGCGACGGAAGTGCGATCTCACCGATACCGTTGCGTGGGCCCGACGACAGCCAGCGGAGGTCGTTGACGATCTTGAACATGGAGGTCGCGACCGTCTTGAGCACGCCGGAGGCGTTGACATATGCGTCCTTCGCCGCCTGCGCCTCAAAGTGGTTCTCTGCCTCGACGAAGGCGAAGCCGGACCGGCG
This sequence comes from Actinomycetota bacterium, assembly GCA_039715165.1. GTDB lineage: Bacteria > Actinomycetota > Acidimicrobiia > Spongiisociales > UBA5794 > JAHEEL01. The sequence continues at coordinate 58,676 of JBDLHX010000002.1, read as the reverse complement.
GCTCATGATCTCGATCGTCCCCGCAGCGAAGCCCACCGGCGCATTGATGCCGGTACCAACCGCGGTTCCGCCGAGCGCCAGTTCGCGCAGTTCGGGGAGCACCGTCTCGATCCGACCAACAGCCTTGCCCACCTGTGCGGCGTAACCCGCGAACTCCTGGCCGAGCCGGATCGGCGTGGCATCCTGAAGGTGCGTGCGGCCCGACTTCAGCACATCGTCGAACTCGATCGCCTTGGCATCGAGGCTCGTCTTGAGGTTCCGAAGCGCCGGGAGAAGATCCTCCTCCATCGCCGCGACGGCGGCGACGTGCATCGCCGTCGGGATGACGTCGTTCGACGACGTGCCCGCGTTGACGTCGTCGTTCGGGTGCACGAGCTTCGAGCCGAAGTCGCCGCCGAGGATCTCGGTTGCCCGGTTCGCCAACACCTCGTTGGCGTTCATGTTCGTCGACGTGCCCGATCCGGTCTGGAAGATGTCGACGACGAACTGGTCGTCGAACCGGCCCGACATCATCTCGTCGGCCGCTTCGATGATCGCGTCGGCCTTCTCGGCATCGACGTTCCCCATCGACTTGTTCATCTCGGCCGCAGAGCCCTTGATGAGACCGAGAGCCCAGACGAACCGCCGCCCGAACCGCAGGTCCGAGATCGGAAAGTTGTCGACGGCCCGTTGGGTCGATGCCCCGTAGTAGGCGTCGTCGGGGACGGAGACCTCACCCATCGAGTCACTTTCGGTACGCATGCGCGCTCCTTCGTCGGGAAGTGCCTCTCCAACATACCGACGCTCAGGCGACTCCCGGGACGGGGAGGGTCGGTGGGAGTCCGCTACCGCAGTGCCCTCTCGACGGCGGGCGGGAACACGTCGGCGACGTCCCCTTCGATGCGGAGTTCGACGAGCGGCGAACGGTCGTGCTCGGTGGCGCCCCGGTTCACGATCGCATACGTTGCTCCGTGCCTGGCCGCCTCAATGGGGATGTCGGCGGCCGGCGTCACCGACAATGTGGAACCGAGTGCGACGACGACGTCGGCGCGGCGCGCTGCGTCGAAGGCCTTCGCGATGTCGATCGCCCGCAGCTGCTGACCGAAGGAGATGGTTGCGGGCTTGAGGTACCCGCCGCACTCGCACAGCGGAGGCTCGTCCGTCTCGGCGAACGAGCGGAAGTGGGCGTCAGTATCGGAGCGCTCGCCGCACGATTGGCATTCGATCAGGCCGTTCGTGCCGTGTATCTCTACGAGGAGATTGTCCGAGGTACCTGCCGCTCGGTGGAGGCCGTCGACGTTCTGTGTCACGATCAGGCCGACCTTGCCGGCACGCTCGAGATCGACGATGGACTCGTGAACCTCGTTCGGTTCTGCTGATCCAAACGCTTCACGGTCCTCGGCCTTCTGTCGCCAGTACTCAACCCTGGCGTCGTGCCGCTCCATGAACTTGTCGTAGTAGACGGGTCGTCGTGTGTTCCACACGCCCTGCGGGCCTCGGTAGTCCGGAATGCCGCTCGCCGTTGAGATCCCCGCTCCAGTGAAGATGAGGAGCCGGTTCGCCGACCGGAGCATCGACGCAAGCCGGGCGATCCCCTCGGCGTGTTCGAAATCACTCACGACTGGGGAGCACTGAAGACGTCGAGGAACACGATCGCGAAGACAACGGCAGTGGTCGCGATGACGATCTGGCGGATCCAGACCCATCCGAACCAGGCATCGAACTCCTCAATGGCCTCGACGAGCGGGGCCTTGCCGTAGAGCAGCACGCGCATCGCCATCTCCTTGCGGGTTCGCTTGCCACCGAATCGCCCGCCCGAGCCTTCGACGAACTCGCCGGGATCATCGATGTCGGCGGCGCGGCGCTGGATAGGTTGGACGAGCCAGACGAGCACGGCGATGACAACGATGCCCGCGAGGAGCACCATCCAGCCATCCACAGCGAAGAGCAGCACGAGCCCTACGACCCACACGACCCAGAGGCGCGCGATCTCGAAGAGGTAGCGGCGAGCGTCATCGGCATCTGAGAACCAGTTCACATCCGCGAGTGTACGAGCACCGCGTACCCAGGGTTCGCGAATGGGGTTAGCGGATGGCGGTGTAGCCGTCGGACTCGAGGCGCTCCGCCACCTCCGGACCGCCGGATTCGACCACGCGACCGTTGACCATCACATGCACTCGATCCGGGTTCATGTACCGCAGAATCCGGCTGTAGTGGGTGATGACGAGCACACCGAGCGTCGGGGAACGCAACGCCTCCACCAATTTGGCGACTTCACGGACGGCGTCGATGTCGAGGCCCGAGTCGATCTCGTCGAGGATCGCGACCTTCGGGTTGGCGACGGCGAGCTGGAACATCTCGGATCGTTTCTTCTCGCCACCGGAGAGACCGGCGTTCACGGCGCGTCCCATGAACCGCTCCATTCCAAGACGGTCCGACGCTGTAGCGACCCGGCCTTGTGCGCCGTCGTCAACCGCCGCGTCGACCATCTCTGCGATGAGGTCGTCGAGCGAGACCCCGGGCACCTCAGTCGGGTATTGGAACGCCGCGAAGAGGCCGAGCCGGGCGCGTTCGTGGACAGGCAGCCCCATCAACTCGGCCCCACCGATGAGAGCGGAGCCCGATGCTTCGTAGTCGTCGCTCCCCATGAGCACGTGCGTGAGCGTCGACTTGCCGGAGCCGTTCGGCCCCATGAGGGCATGCACCTCGCCGAACGGCACGACGAGGTCGATTCCCTTGAGGATCTCGAGATCGCCGAGCCGGGCCGTCAGGCCTTGGATCTCCAATGCATTCGCCATCAGGACTCCCCTCCCACCGTCAGGTAGACGACACCGTCTCGAATTGCAGCCGGATACACGGGCACCGGCGTGGTGGCGGGCAAGGCGCCCGGCTCACCGCTTGTCAGGTCGAATGGAGAGCCGTGGCGCGGGCATTCGACCTCGCCGTCGAAGACGTCGCCCTCTGCCAGCGACGCTTCAGCGTGGCTGCACCGATCTCCAATGGCATGGACGGCGTCACCGATCCGGAACACCGCGATCCGATCGTCACCGACCTCGAAGCGAACGCCGCGGCCGTCCGGGAGGTCGGCAAGTGGGGAAATCTCGACCTGCATCACACCCTCCCCTCGGCTTGAGCTGTCTCGTACTTGCGATTGATGCGGGTCCGGATCTCCCCGGCCAGCGCTGGGTGCGGCAGCTTCGCCAGGGCCTCCTCGAAGAAGCCACGCACTTGGAGCCGATCCGCGCGTGCTGGTTCGAGCCCGCGACTCATGAGGTAGTACCGCTGCTCGGCGTCGAGCGGCCCGACCGTCGACCCGTGTCCACACTGCACATCGTTCGCAAGGATCTCGAGGTTCGGAACGGACTGGGCAGACGCACCTTCGGAGAGAATCAGGTTGCGGTTCGTCTGGTACGCCTCGGTCTTCTGCCCAGTCTCCTCGATCCGAATCATCCCTGTGAACACCGAACGGGCGACGTCTTCCACGGCACCCTTGAGGAACATGTCCGAGCGGGTGTTCGTCCCAACGTGGCGCATGAAGTAGCGGTAATCGAGGATCTGATCCTGCTCGCCGAAGTAGGCGCCGACGACGTTCGCTGAGGACCCGCGGCCCTCGAGGCCGACGTCGAGGTGGAGCCGGGCAAGCCGAGCACCGAGGCCGACCTCTCCGACCCGGAACGTCGCATCCGCCCCCACTTCAGCCCGGAGAGACCCTATCGATCGGGTGCTGTAGCCAAAGTCCTGGACGACGGTCATTGAGACCCTGGCACCATCGCCGACCGACACGGCGAACTGGGGAACGACGAGTGCCGTCCCATCGGCCATCGATCGGAGGTGCACGATGATCGAGACGTCCGCCTGCTCCTCCGCGACGACAACGACTCCGGGGAAGCTGGCGGCACCTTCAGCCACAGCCTCGAGGTCGACCACGACAGTCCGCAGAGCCGGCACGCCTCTCCCGGCATGGACGAACACGCCATCTCCCCCGAAGGCGGCTGTGGCCGCGGTGAAGATGTCCTGATCCACGGTCCCTCCGACCCGGGAGAGGACCGCCTCGACGGATTCGGAACGGTCCCGGGTCGCGCGAGCGAGCGAGGCCACAACAAGGCCGGCGTCTTCGTAATCCTCGCCGCGGTAGGCGCCATCCACGACGCGAACAGCGATCGGCGACTCGATCGCCGATACGAGCGGGTCCTCGCCGAGGCCGGACGGCAGACCAGAGGCTGGGCCGTAGTCGTCGAACGAGAAGTCGAGGTCGACGTAGCGCCAGATCTCCTCAGCTGCGGAGGGCATGCCTGCTGCTGAGAAGGCCTCGAAGCCCGCAGAACGGAGGGCCGAACGCCAGTCCGTATCGTGTTCTCCCGCCGCCGCGGACACAGCTTTGTCGAAGTGGGACAAGGGTTTCACCTCTGCTTGGAAGCCCGATCGAGATTACCGGCGCGCTGCCTCCTACGAAGGGGGTCATTTTCGGATTGTCGCCTCCATGACCCGGCACGAAGAAGAGGGTCGCTATCTGCGATTCACACCTACGGTTCAGTGCTCGAGCTACCAGAGAAGCCGACCCCGGGACACACCCTGCGAGTGTCGGCCACAAGGAGCAGACCCCCATGACCACGTCAATCCGACGCTTCGCGCTCGCGCTCATCGCGATCGCCATCGTCACAGCACAGATCACCCTGGCCGCCCCCTCAGCGTCGGCGGCAGAGCCTCAGGAAGCGGACGACTTCATCATGAAGGCCTTCCCCCACCAGTCCTCCCTCGTCCACTTCTCGGACACCTTTGGTGCTCCCCGGTCCGGAGGCCGCCGCCACAAGGGAACCGACATCCTGAGCCCGAAGGGCACCTGGATCGTCGCCGTCGAAGACGGCATCGTCGAGCGGATGAGCCACAGTCGCCTCTCCGGCTATGCCATCAAGATCCGTCACGCCGACGGCTGGTCGAGCGTCTACATGCACCTCGACAACGACACGCAGGGCACGGACGACGGTGACGGTGGCCCCGAGACCGCCTACGTCGAGGACCTCGCGGAAGGCGATTTCGTACACGCCGGCGACGTCATCGGCTTCGTCGGAGACTCCGGCAACGCTGAGCGGACCGTCTCACACACGCACTTCGAACTCCGCTACGACAACAAGGCCGTCAACTCGTACCCCTACCTCGCGGTTGCCTGGGAGCATCGCCTCAACACCTGCGAGAAGCAGCGGATCATCCTGTAGGGACCAGCTCCCTCGCTCGACCGAACACGTCGTCGAGCATCGCCTCGGTGAGCCGACCTGTGAACGTGTTCTGCTGACTCGGGTGGAAGCTCGCCAGAATCGTCGGGCCCCCTCGGAGCGACACCTCGAGCCCGTGGGCGAACTTCGGCCTGGGTTTCGGAAGCTCCAGTTCGCGTACTGCGAGATAACGCCAGATCGCGCGGTAGGCGTAGTCACCGAGCGCTACGAAGACGTTCGGATCGAGGAGATCGATCTCCCGATCGAACCATCCACTGCATGCGTCCCGCTCCTCGACGGACGGCCGATTCTGCGGTGGTGCGCAGCGCACGGGCGCAGTCACCCAGGCACCGCTCAACGTGAGCCCGTCGTCTCGATGCCGGGACTCTGCTTTGCTCGCGAAGCCCGCCCGCCACATCGCGCGGTAGAGCCAATCCCCGCTCCGGTCGCCGGTGAACATTCGTCCGGTGCGATTCGCACCGTGGGCCGCCGGGGCGAGACCGATGATGGCGACGGTTGCTTCTGGATCGCCGAAGCCTGGGACGGGCCGCCCCCAGTACTCCTCGTCAGCGAACGCGGCTCTCTTCTCGTCGGCCACGACCTCACGCCAGGCGACGAGTCTTGGACACTTGCGGCATTCGACGATCTCGGCGGTCAATGCGGCGAGTTCGTCGATCGTGCTCATCCCGGCGGCAGCAGATCCGGTGGGTACGCCGCGCGATTCGACCAGAGGAGCCAGCCGTTTGCCCGCACGTCGACGCGATCCTGGATCTCCCGCACCGCCGAAGGCGCGATCGTCCATGTCTGGATCCATGGGCGGTAGTAGGCGAACCCTTCGAGCCGGGATGTACCGGTGACGAGCGCACTCTCGACGATCTCGACGGCACTGGCGTTCGGATCCTCGTACCCCTTCCAACCAGCTCCGTAGTTCGTGGAGTAGAGCATCGGGCTGAGCACGTCGATCGTTCTCGACATGAGATTCGGGCGTTGACCGACGCCCTCGTCGGAGCCGGATTCGAGCGTGATGCCGAGCACATTCGCCCCTACGGCGCAGCCGTGGCGGCTCAGCACCGATTGCGCCCGCTTCAGGAATGCTTGGATCGATCCGACGCGAACCTCCTCGGTGTAGTCCCCGTCGAAGACCGCCGTCGAGACGTCCCCACCGAACGGGAACGACGCGAAGTCGAATTGGACTTCATCGAATCCCGCCTTGCAGGCCTCTTCACCGAGAGCGATCGGATACTCGAACGAGACCGGATCGGTCGGATCCAACCAAGCGTCGCCGTTGCGCGTGCGCCAGAGGTCGCCGGTTCCTTCCTCGAGGACGGCGTGGTCCGATTGGAGTAACGCCATGGGCGAATCTTGGAAAGCGACGACCCGGGCGATCTTGTAGATGCCGTGATCGTCCATGTCGCTCACGACCTCCACCATGTCGTACGCGACCGTGACCGCCGACGACTCGTGGGCGGCGATCACATCTGTGTCGTGAAAGACCGTGCCGTACTCGTCCTTGATGTCCACGACGAAGGCATTGATGCCCGTGTCGTCGGCCATCGTGAGGAGACGGTCCCAGCGCTCCGCTTCACCGGCAGCCAAGCCGCCGACGCGCACTCCGTGCACGATGATCGGCTCCATCGACAAGTCGATAGCGCTCGACTCTCCCAGCCACTCCACCTGCATTTCTTGCCAGGCGGGCCGGGAGAGAGCGAGCTCGCCCGGGACGGCTCGAACGATCTCAAAGCGCCCATCGTCGTTGGTGATGTCGGAGCCGCCTCCGAGCGCGATCTCGACCCCGGGCAGTGCGACTCCCCGGTGGGTGGTGACCCGACCGGAGAGCACCACCGGCTCGAGCCGGAACTCCACGCGCTCGTCTCGGGGCGGAGATTCGAGAACCGTCGAGACAGACTCGAAACCCGGCGATGACACCTCGACGGCCGTCTCTCGACCCGGCCAGACGAAGGCCGGATCTCCCTCATCGGTCTCAGTCATCACCGATCCGGCAACGCTGATCTCTGCCTCGAGCGCGCTCAGATCATCACCGGCGAGAACGACGACCTCGATCATTGGCGGCCCAACCTCGGGCGGCCGGAGCGCGGACGCGTCGAGCGGAGCCGGGCTCGTGCAGCCGGCTGCCGCGACAGCTGCGAGTGTTGCCACAGCTGCACAAATGCGCGCTCGTTGAACCTTTGTCATAGGCGAAAAAGAAAGCGTAATGATCCATTGATCATGGCGCGCACGCGTGATAACTTCGAGTAGCTCTCCAGGGCAAGGGGGAGGAGGAGCCTATGGCGGAGCGTGGACGGGAGGCAGCCGCAGCCGACGCTGTCGGGCGGTATCTCGGGCAAGTTTCGGACCACGGCCTGCTCGAGGCAGAGGACGAGGTTCGACTCGCGCGCGCGATGGAAGCCGGTAAGAGAGCACAGCAGCATCTCGAGTCGGGTGAGCCCATCGATGCCGCCGATCGTGCGGCGCTCTACCGGACGATCGGTGCGGCCGACGAAGCGAAGGACATCTTCATTCGGTCGAATCTCCGGCTCGTCGTCTCGATAGCGAAGCGCTACACGGGCCGCGGACTCGATCTCCTCGACCTCATCCAAGAGGGGAACCTCGGGCTCATCCGCGCCGTCGAGAAGTTCGACTGGCGAAAGGGCTTCAAGTTCTCCACCTACGCAACGTGGTGGATTCGACAGTCGATCACACGCGGCCTCGGCAACCAGGGGCGCACCATCCGGCTCCCGGTTCACATGGTCGACGTCGTGCGAACCGTCCAGGAGACCGAACTGACGCTGCAGGAACAGTTCCGCAGAACGCCCACGGTCGCGGAGATCGCCGACATGAGCGGTCTCGACGAAGAACGTGTCGAGTTCGCGAGGGCAACCCCCGGCGACACCGTGTCGCTCGACCGGCCGGTCGGCGAAGAGGGCGACGCCCAACTCGGAGATTTCGTCGAAGACGACAGCACACCCGACCCATTCACCGTCGTCGCTGAAGTGGCACGATGCGAAGAGGTCTCAAAGGCGCTCGGGATCCTGGACGAGAGGGAGTGCCGCGTGCTGACGCTGCGGTATGGGATCGGCGGGAACCCGCCGCGGACGCTCTCAGACGTTGGTTTCGAACTCGGCATAACGCGGGAACGGGTTCGGCAGATCGAGAATCGGGCCCTCGGCAAGCTCCGTCATCCCAGCGCCCTTTACGACCTGAGATCGCTGCTCTGAGCCGAGGATCTGCCCCCTAGAAGAGGCGCAGGATGTCCGAGTCGGCCCCCCGGAGCATCTCGTAGTCCACCTCGGCCCAGCCGATTCCCCTGTCGGTTGCGAGCGTCCGAGCCTGGGGCTTGACGACCTGAGCCACGAAGAGACCACGCACCGGGGCGAGCCGTTCGTCACGGTTGAGGAACTCGAGGTAGCGAGTGAGTTGTTCCACGCCGTCGATCTCCCCCCGACGCTTCACCTCTACCGCCACCGTTGTGCCATCGGCATCTCTACATAGGAGATCGACCGGACCGATCGGCGTGGGGTACTCACGACGAATCACGGTGAGTCCCTCTTCGATCGTCTCCGGCTGCTCGGAGAGCAGCCGCTGCAGCTCGAGCTCCACGCCGTCCTTCTGGAGCCCGGGGTCTTCGCCGAGCGAAACGTCGGTGTCTAGGTGGATCTCATGGATGTCGATCGTCAGCTCCTCGCCCTTCCCGTTTGTGACGTACCAGCGGCCGTCCTCCTCGACGAGGTGGTTCGGGGCATTCATCCAGTTGAGCGGCTTGTATGCGCCGGCCTCGGCGTGGACGAGCAGGGACCCATCCGCCTTGATGATGATCAGCCGCGTCGCGCGCGGAAGGTGGGCGGAGAGTCGGCCCGTGTAGTTGACCGTGCAGTCGGCGACGACGATGCGCATCGCGCGAGAGCGTACTCGCGGGCTATTCGCTGCGAGCCGGCGCTTCGTGCGCTTCGTGGGGCTCCGCGTCGCCTGCGCCGCCGGCGAATCCGGCGCTCTGGATGATCGCGAACCCCGTGACCGTGGCGAGGCCGACGACACCGGCGGCCGGCGGGCCCAAGCCAACGACGTAGATCGCGAAGATGATGATGCTCAGCGGGATGCTGGCCACAGCGCCGGCCGTCGCTCCCATGAAACCGCCGACGGCGAGAGCGAGGGGGAACTCGGGGAAGAGGAGGTGGGCCGCCGTCCCGACGGTCCCCCCGATGAAGAACGTGGGGAAGAAGGGGCCACCGTAGAAACCGGCGCTCAGGCTCACGGCCAGGGTGACCATCTTCGCCACGGCGGTGACGATCAGGACTGCTCCGCCGATCGCCGCCGCGTTCTTGAACGCAGCCTCGAGTTGGTCGACACCGGAGAACATGCTGAGCGGCAAGGCGTACCCGACGGCGCCGATGACCAGCCCTCCGACGAGACCGCGAACGATCGGCCACTTATCGAGTGGGGCGAAGATCCCTCGAACGAGCCGGGCGATGAGCCCGATGCCGATGGCGAGTGCGGCGCCGACGACCCCAATGCCCAGAGCCGCAGCGAAGAACCAGGACTCCATCTCGAACGAGTCGAAGACGTAGCGGCCGAGGAACGGCTCGCCGAGAACGGGGTTCACAACGAGGAACCCGGCGACACCGGCAACGATCGCCGGCACGATCGAGTTGAGCGTGTAGCTACGGGTCTGGTGGTGTTCGAGTTCGACCGTGAGCAGACCGCCGACGAGAGGCGAGGACAGCAGGCCGCCGAAGACGCCCGAAATAGCTGCCTCATTGTGGGCGCGAACGGCTGCTGTGCTGCCGCCGCGCCGCTCAGCCCACCAGGTCGCGGCGGCCCCTGTGCCGGTGGCGAGCGGCGCCTCCGGTCCGAGGCTGGCCCCGCCGACGAGAGAGACGAGCGCGACCGCAACGGCGCCTGGGGCCGTCGTCGGCTCGACCCGTCCCTCTTCGATCTCGTCGATGAAGCCGGGCAGCCGGGTCGGAAGGCGGAAAGCAAGGTAGAGGACACCAACGATCAGGCCCGCGACGACCGGTACGGCGGCGGCCTTCCACCCGCCTCCGAAGACGTCGAGCGGGATGTCGTGTCCCCAGACGAGTCCGGTCAGCGCGTGCTCGGCCCAGAGAAACGCCACGGAGAACAGCCCGGAGAGGGTGCCGATGATGAACGCGCGAACGACCGATGTCAGAAACGCTCTGCTGCTCGTTTGGTCGGTCGACATGCGGTTCGCAGCGTAGGCGCTGCTAACCGACGGAGCCCTCCATCTGGAGCTCGATGAGCCGGTTGAGTTCGACGGCGTACTCCATCGGCAGCTCCTTGACGATCGGCTCGATGAAGCCGGCAACGACCATGGCGGTGGCCTGCTCCTCGCTGAGCCCTCGGCTCATCAGGTAGAAGAGCTGGTCCTCCCCCACCTTCGAGACCGTGGCCTCGTGGCCGATGTCGACGTTCGACTCCTCGATCTCCATGTACGGGTAGGTATCCGACCGGGAGTCCTCGTCGAGGATGAGGGCGTCGCACCGCACGAACGACCGGGCGTTCTCGGCCCCCGGTTCGACGCGGACGAGACCTCGGTATCCGGCTCGGCCGCCGTGGTTCGAGATCGACTTCGACGTGATGAGCGATGTCGTGTTCGGCGCAACGTGGACGATCTTGGCACCCGCATCCTGATGCTGGCCCGACCCCGCCATGGCGATCGAGAGCACCTCTCCGTGGGCGCCCTCCTCCATGAGCCACACCGCGGGGTACTTGGCGGTGAAGCGACTGCCTAGATTGCCGTCGATCCATTCCATCGTTGCGTTCTTGTACGCGGCGGCGCGTTTCGTCACGAGGTTGTAGACGTTGTTCGACCAGTTCTGGATCGTCGAGTAGCGGGCCCGACCGCCTTCCTTGATGACGATCTCGACGACCGCGGCATGCAGGGAATCGGATGAGTAGACCGGTGCGGAGCATCCTTCGACGTAGTGCACGAAGGCGCCTTCGTCGACGATGATGAGCGTCCGTTCGAACTGACCCATGTTCTCCGCGTTGATGCGGAAGTAGGCCTGGAGCGGCTCGTCGAGATGGACGCCGGGCGGGATGTAGATAAACGACCCGCCTGACCACACGGCCGAGTTCAGTGCTGCGAATTTGTTGTCGTTCGGCGGGATGATCTTCCCGAAGTACTCCTGGACGATCTCCGGGTACTCGCGCACTGCGGTGTCCATGTCGGTGAACAGCACGCCGAGATCTTCGAGATCCTCCCGGTTCCGGTGGTAAACGACCTCACTTTCATACTGCGCGGTTACTCCGGCGAGGTACTTGCGTTCGGCTTCGGGGATGCCGAGCTTCTCGTAGGTCTCCTTGATCGAGTCCGGGACCATGTCCCAGTCCTTCGCCTGGCCCTCCATCGGCTTGATGTAGTAGTAGATGTCATCGAAGTCGATCTCGTTGAGGGCGCCGTCCCCCACCCATTCGGGCATCGGCTTGCGCAAGAAGCGCCGGTACGCCTTGAGCCGGAAGTCGAGCATCCACTCGGGTTCCTTCTTCATACGCGACATGTCGCGAATGATCTGCTCGTTCAGACCCTTCTCGGGCTTGTAGACGTAGTCCTCTTCGTCCGACCAGCCGAGTTGGTACGAGCCGAGGTCGATGTCAACCGTGCTCATGGTGTCGCGCTCCCCGCATTTCCACTATCGAGATAGTGCCATTGTACGGTGTCCGACGGACGAAAACGGTCCGTTCTGAAACGGCGATCCCGCCGGGGCCGGAACGAGTGGGAGTGGGGAAGACCGGACCGCCCCGGCGAGTCGCCGCCTGTAATGGCAACGCCACGGTCCGCGTATTCGTTCCCGCCGGGGATCGGCTCAGAAGATCTCTTCGCACCACGGCGCCACATCGCCGCGGAGCATCCTGCCGAAGAGCTCGACCACATCGGAGCCGCCGCGCAGCCGACCGGTCTTCACCATGGGATCAACATGGCCGGCACCGAGATAGAGACTGCTCAGCTCGACGATGCTCATCGCGAGATCGGTGGCACCTTCCTCGATCCGGCGGCACGAACCGATACCGGCTTCCACCGTGAGTTCGAACGCTCCACCGACGTCGGGAAGAAACGGGTCGTCAACGGAGAACGTGACCGTGCCGTCGAATGCATACGTGCGGGCTTCGAGCGCGGCAACCACGTCGAGAAGCCGCAGGTACATCGCATCCCACCGCTTGCGCGTGATCCTGCGGTGATCGGGGACCTTCCACCGGAGCGGATCGTCGACCGCCAGATTCCAGTACTTGATCCGCGGGTACAGGTCGATCGACGTCAGGAACTGCCACATCCCGGAGTGCGCCGTCGGTGTCCTCGCCGTGACCTCCCGGATCCGCACCTCGCCGTTCGGGAACCCGTCGCCCCAATCCCCCTTCTGCCGGTAGATCGCGTATCCATCAACGACCCCATCGGTCTCGTGGACGAGGTAGCGCTGCGACGAGAAGCCCTGACGCCGCTGTTCCGGGTCGAAGAGGACCTCGGTCTTCCACCACGTGGCGCTCCGCGTCAACATGCCCGGCTTGGCGGATCGAACGGCGTCGTAGACGTCGGGGAAGAGCCGACCGGCCTCGTCCGCATCGACGAGCCGAACCGAACCTCCTTCCCCGTCGACAGAGACGTGCGTCTGGTGCATCTCGACGTCTTCGTTCTCCGTCGCGACACCGAAGCCGTACCGGCCGTAGATCACGCTTTCCGAGGCCCACAGCCCGACGAGTGGCTCGTTGCGCGATTGCGTGTCTGCGAGGTGGTCGCGCATCATCGCCGTCAGCACGCCTCGCCGTCGGTGCGTCGCGGCCACCGTCACGATCGTCGTCCCGGCCATCGGGACCGAGGCGCCGCCCGGCACCGTCACCTCGAAGGGGAAGCCTCCGAGCGTGCCGACGATCGCGTCGCCGTCGAAGGCACCGACCGTCCTGTCGAGCGGGAACAGCTCGGGAAACCACTCGGCCGGGAAGACATCTTCTTGAAGGTCATCACCGAATCCTCGGGCAAGCGCGCGACGAAACGCCAGCGATTCGCCTTCCCTAATTGGACGGGTTGTGAACGACATGACAACGAGCCTACCGACGGCCGTTCCGCTTCAATCTGTGGGCTGGTGGCGCCGTATACGGGGACTGCAACCCTGGGTACGCTGATGGGTGGATGGAACACCCGCTGATCGCACGCATCTACGACACCGTGCTCACTCCCACCGAGCGGGCAGGCACACGGGAGCAGCGCCGGCGGATGATGGACGGCGTGACCGGAAGGATCGTCGAGATCGCAGCCGGCACCGGCCTGAACGTGCCGTTCTACCCGGAGACCGCAGACGAGATCCACGCCGTCGAGCCGGATCGGCACATGGTTGACCGGCTCGTCAGAAAGGCCCCCGGTTCACCCGTCCCGCTCTTCTTGTACCGGGGCGACGCCCATCACCTGCCGTTCACCGATGAGATATTCGACGGCGCGATCGTCGCATTCTCCCTCTGCACCATCCCCGATCCGACCCGAGCCCTCGACGAGGTCCACCGCGTTGTGCGACCCGGCGGCATCCTCCGCTTCCTCGAACACGTCCGCTCCCCCAAACCTCGAACCGCCCGGTGGCAGGACCGCATCAACCCATTGTGGGGGAAGGTCTCCGGCGGCTGCCGCCTGAACCAGCCAACGGTCGAGATCCTCGAGGCAACGCACTGGGACGTCGATGACGTGTGGCGCTCCGGGGGCGGTTCGATCGTCGCGGGTCAGGCGTTCCGGACCTGAGAGCGAAGCGCCTCGCCGAAGGCTTCGATCGCCGAGAGGGGCGTCGTCGCATGTGGAGAGACTCGGATCCACCCGCTGCGCTCAGACACCACGAATCCTTCTTCCCCGAGCCTCCGCACGACTTCAGTCGCTTCGAGCCCGGGAAGCCGGAAGGTGACGATCCCGGCACGCTCCCGATCCGATCGCCAGGGTGCGATCACCTCGCCTCCGAGAGAGCGGACGATCTCCAAGGCAGCGCCTGACCGCTCGAGCACGGCCGCCTCGATGGAGTCGATACCGTCGATCGCCACGACATCGAGTGCTGCCGCCGACGTGACGGCGCCGAGCAGGTTCGGCGAGCTCTCGAGGAACCGTTCGGCGGTTCCGAGCGCAGGATGCGGCGGCGGCACCTCAAACACATAGCTCTCCTCGACCCCGAACCATCCGGTGAGCGTCGGGCTGAGTCGTTCGAACGACCGCTCCGACACGGCCATGACACCACCTGAGAACCCGGCGCGGAGCCACTTCTGGCCGCCCGAGACGAAGATGTCTGCACCTCTGAGCGCCGCCGATATCACACCGAGGCCCTGGATGCCGTCGATGAGGACGAGCGCGTCGCCGGCCGCCTCGACGATGGAGTCGACGTCCACGCGAAAGCCACTCATGTAGTCGACAAGGCTGACCGAGACAAGCCGCGTGTCGTCGTCGATCGCGTCGGAGAGGGATTCGGCCGTCACGCGACGATCCGGGATCTCGACAGCTCGCACGGCGGGCCCTCCGACCGCTTCTGCCCGCAGCCATGGATACCGGTTCGCCGGGAACTCGTGAGCAGGGACGACCACGTTGCCGCCGGCCCCGACGAGGCCGAAGGCGATCTGCATGATCCCGGCACTCGTTGACGGCACGGATGTCGCGTAGCCGTCCGCCACACCGAGTGCGCGGGCGATGGTTGCTTGCGCAGCCGCGTACGCCGGGGCGACGATTTCGACGGCCGACCTCCCAGCGGTCGCGACCTGCTCGAGGAGATCGGACGCGGTCCGACGCGCCGACTTCGACGGCGGCCCGACCGATGCGAAATTGAGATACCCGACGGACTCGGAGAACTCATCGAGATATGCCTGGTTCACGTCACTCCCCTCTCCCAAACTTCGACGAGGCGGCCGTACTCGGGACTCGAACCGACGAGCTCCTCGTGCCGCCCGTCCGCGATGATGCGACCATCGTCGATCATGATCACACGATCCGCCCGCTCAGCCGACCTGAGCCGGTGGGCGATGACGATCGCCGTTCGCCCGGCGAGGAGCACCCGGAGCGCTCCCTCGACCTCGAGTTCGGTCTCCGGATCCAAGTTCGACGTTGCTTCATCGAGCACGATGATCGACGGGTCGTTGAGGAACGCCCGGCCGAGGGCGATGAGTTGGCGCTCTCCCGCAGAGAACCTGCTCCCCCGCTCTCGCACCTCCGTGTCGAGGCCGTCGGGGAGCGTTCTGATCCAGCCATCGACACCCATTGCCCGCAGAACGTTCCAAACGTCGTCCTCGGTCGCCCCGGGGGCCCCGTACGTGAGGTTGTCACGCAACGTTCCGCTGAAGAGGAATCCATCCTGCGGAATGAGGGCGACCGCATCCGTTCGTGAGTCGGTTGTGACATCCCGCAGGCTCGATCCGTCGATCTCGACCGTTCCCTCCTGAGGGTCGTAGAACCGGAGGACGAGCTTCGCGATCGTGGACTTGCCGGCCCCTGTCTCCCCGACCACGGCGAGCCGCTGCCCTGCCGGGATCTGCAGGTCAACATCGTGGAGCACCGTCACGTCGTCGCTGTAGCCGAACGTGACACCGCTCAGGGCGACGTCTCCCGATACCGGAACCGGGAGGTCGTAGGCGCCGGGGCGTTCCGTGACTTCTGCTTCGACGTCGAGCAGATCGAACAGCTTCGCGATCGCCGCGATCGCAGCTTGGAGCAGGTTGTAGACGTTGGCGAGGTTCACGATCGGTTGGAAGAACCAATCGAGGTAGAGAAGGAACACGACGAGGGTCCCGAATGTGAGCGATCCGTCGATCACACGCAGGCCCCCGATGACCAGTACCGCTGCGATCGCGCTCACTCGGAGAAGGCCAACTGCGGGGAAGTACCAAGAGATCGCCGCTCCGGCCCTCATGTTCGCCCGGTAGTGGGCTTCGTTGACGCGGCCGAATGACGTCGCCTGGACCTGTTCCTGGGTGAAGGCCTGGACGACGCGAACACCGGCAATGCCTTCTTGGAGGCCTGCGAGCACCCGGCCGATGCGTTCCCTCACCTGCTCGTACGCCTTCGAGGCATGCTTCTGGAACACGACCGACACGCCGATGAGCACCGCTATCACGACGAACGCGGCGGTCGCCATCCGCCAATCGACGAGCACCATCGCCACGGCCACGCCGACAACCGTCAGGATGTTCGACAACGCCATGACGGCGCCGTCGCCCGCGAACTCCTGAAGCGACTCGATGTCCGACGTCATGCGGCTGACGAGCACACCGCTCTTCGAGCGGGAGAAGAACGCTGTGTCGGAGCGGACGAGGTGCCCGAACACGACGCCGCGGAGCTTGAGCAGGTACCGCTCCCCCACCCACGCAATCCCGTATCGCGAGACCTTCGTGAACACGTACTGGATCAGGAGAAGGACGATGAACACGATCGCAGCGATCGTGACGACGCTCTTGTCTCCTTCTGCAACGCCGCGATCAAACCCGACCTTGACGGTCATCGGCCCCGCGAGCCGTGCTGCGGTGCCGAGAGCGGCTGCGGCAAAGGCTCCGAGCGCGGGGAACCGGAAGTCTCTGCCGAGGCGAGCGGCTCGCACCAGGAGACGCCGGCGGTCCTTCACCTCGTAGTCGCCGGCGTGCTGCATGTACCTCATCGCTCACCAGCCTCCGCCCGATCCTCGTCCTGGGCGAGCACCGCTGCGTAGCGCGGGATCGTCGCGAGCAGGTCATCGTGCGTACCGACGCCGACGATCTCGCCGTTCTCGAGGAAGACAACGAGGTCGGCGAGCGCGAGGGTCGACGTACGGTGGGCGATGATCAGCGTTGTCCGGCCTCTCATGACGTGGCGCAGCGCCTCCTGGATCTCCGCCTCGACAACGGCGTCGACCGATGACGTCGCATCGTCGAGGATGAGGATCCGCGGATCGCGCAGCACACTGCGTGCGAGCGCAACGCGCTGCCGCTGCCCGCCCGACAGCGTGTGGCCCCTTTCCCCGACGACCGTCCCGTAGCCCTCCGGCATCGCACAGATGAAGTCGTGTGCCTGAGCGAGCCGGGCTGCAGATCTCACGCGTCTCTCGTCCGCGCCGGGGTCGCCTACGAGGATATTCTCGGCGACCGTTGCCGAGAACAGGAACGTCTCCTGGAAGACGACCGCGACCTCGGAACGGAGGTCTTCAAGGCGCATGTCGCTGACATCGACACCGTCGATCGCGACCGAGCCGCCCACGGCGTCGTAGAAGCGGGGAACGAGGTTCGCGAGCGTCGTCTTCCCCGATCCGGTGGCTCCGACGAGGGCGACGGCCTTTCCTCCGGGGATGACGAGATCGACCCCGTCGAGCACGGTCTCGCCGCCCGGATACGCGAAGCACACTCCCTCGAATCGGATCTCGCCGGGCCCATCCGGCAGCGGCACCGGCCGCTCGGGATCTTCGATCACCGGGGCCGTTCCGAGCAGTTCCTCGATTCGAGAGGCCGACGCGGCCGCCCTCGGGATATTCGCGAAGAACCAGCCGGTGATCATGAGCGGGAGCACGAGCACGGCGAGGTACTGCGTGAACGCGACGAACTCCCCGGCAGTGACTGCCCCATCGATGACCCGAATGCCACCGACCCACAGCACCGCAACCGTGCCGAACGACGGGATGAGTTCGAAGAGCGGTGCGTACGTCGATCGGTAGCGAGCGATCTGGATCGTGTCTTCGTAGATCGCCAGCGCCGCAGCCTCGAGCCGTCGCTCCTCCCGCCGCTCCTGGCCGTAGGCCTTGATGATCTCGATGCCGGCAACGCTCTCCTCAACGACCTCCGCGAGGTCGGCGAGCTTCTGCTGGACGCTGAACGAGAGGCGGATGATGCGGCGTGCGAGTGTGTTGGCGTTGAGGACGATCGCGGGGATGGTGAGCGACGCGACGAGTCCGAGGACCGGATCGATCACGATGAGCACAACGATCACGACAAGGAACATGGCGATATTTGCAATGACGATCGGCAGCATCATCAGGATGAGGCGGATCTGTGACAGGTCGGACGAGGCTCGGGACATGAGCTGCCCCGTAGGGGTGACGTCGTGGAACGAGAACGCCAGCCGCTGGATGTGGGCGAACATACGGCCCCTGAGATCGGCCTCGGCGCGATACGAGAGGCGGAAGCCGAAGTAGCGCCTGATCCCCATGCCGACGGCTTGGACGAGCCCGACGCCGACAAGAGTGGCAACGAGCGGCACGAGGAGGTCGCGTCGTCCGGCGATGACGGCGTCATCGATGATCAGCTTCGAGACGTACGGGATCGCGACGACCATTGCCATCCAGATGAGGGCACCAGACATCGCGATGGCACCGTCGCGCGGGTAGGAGCGAAGCGTGCGGGCGAGAAGCCCGAGGCCGACGCGGACATCCACGTCCTTCTGCTTCGGGGTCACGTTCCGCTCCCCTGCACGTTTGCGATCCATCCCATGCGCCGAGGATACGATGAGCCTGGTTTCCCGGCCAGCGCCGACCGGTGAAGTGAAACCGAGCAGAAATCGACCCGGTTCCTACACTCCCGGCGATGCGCCGCTTGACCACTCTCGCCGTCGCCGTTGGACTCGCGACTGCCGCGTGCGTGGCCGGCGCCGACATCGTGCCCGCCGATCCGAATGGCTCGACCACCTCGAGCTTCGCCCCCGTCACACCCCTGCCCGGCACCGAGACGACCGTGGGCGGCAGTGTCGATTCGTCTGTGACGTCATCCACGACGGCCACCACTTCGACGACGCTCCTGGACCGGACGCCGGGAGTCGTGCCGCCCGAGAGCGTCGGGAAGCCGTGGGGCGAGGTCGTCGGCCTCACCATGTTCCGCGGCAATCCGACTCGCACGTACTACGGCTCCGGCCCCGTCCCGCAACAGCCGCCCAGTGTCGCGTGGAAGTTCCCCGACGAGACGATGTGCGGCCAGTCGCCCGTCGGTAAAGAACCGAAGGTCTGGTGCGGGAGCGGCTGGACCGGCCAGCCCGTCGTTTGGGAGCGTCCGGACGGGATCACCGAGGTCATCTTCGGCGCCTACGACAAGCAGATCCACTTCCTCGACGCCGAGACCGGTGAGCGCACGCGTCCCGACTTCGACATGGGCGACATCATCAAAGGCTCGGTGACCCTCGATCCGGACGGCTATCCCCTCCTGTATGCCGGCTCGCGTGATCCGCGATTCCGCATCATCGCCCTCGATGGTGACGAGCCTCGCGAGGTCTGGTCACTCCACGCCCGCTCCGTGGAGGGCATCTGGAATGACGACTGGGACTCGAACCCGGTCATCGTCGACGACATCATGTACGAAGGCGGCGAGAACTCCTGGTGGTTCGCCGTCAAGCTCAACCGTTCCTACGACGCAAACGGCATGGTGACCATCGATCCACAGGTCGTCTATCAGATGTCGGCGTGGACCGACGAACTGACGGAGATTTTCGGACGGCAGCACTCGGTCGAGAACTCAACCGCCGTCTTCGAACAGAGGGCCTACTTCGCCACGTCGGCCGGCCGGGTCGTCGGCGTCGATGTCTCGAACGTGGAGACCGGTGAGGCCGAGGTGTTCTTCGACTTCTGGAACGGCGACGACACCGACGCGACGATCACGATCGACGCGGAGGGCTACCTCTACGTCGTCTCCCATGCCGACACGGCGAAGAAGGACAACACGGCAGCCCGTAGAGTTCGCGAGGTCGGCGACCTTGCGAAACTCGACCCGAACAACCCCGATGATCCGGTGGTCTGGTCGGTCTACCTCTCGGCTGCCCGCAGTCAGGACGCGGGAGCATGGGCGACCCCGGCCCTCCACCCCGAGGCCGGCCTGCTCTTCGTCGTCTCGGATGCCGGCGACATGCTTGCCGTCGACACGGCGACCGGGGAGACGGTGTGGGAGGACTTCATCGGCGGGAACGCATGGTCGTCTCCTGCCATCGTCGACAACGCCCTCGTTGTGGGCACCGATTGCCTCACCGACCACTCCGGACTTCGGGCGTACGACCTCACGAACCCGCGGTCACCGGAGCGGATGTGGGACGCCGTTGTCGGATCCGGCGCTTGCATCGAGTCGACGCCGGCGGTGTGGAACGGCCGGATGTATGTGGGATCTCGCGACGGTTTCTTCTACGCTCTCGGCAACTGATGGTTGGAAGTAGCTCTATTCACACTGGACCAGGTCGGAAGTTCCTCTCGGCGCTCTTGTTCGCCGTGGGTGCGATTGCGACCCTCGCCACCATTGCGGGCTTCTTCGGGGGCCGCTGGTGGGGCTTCGACGGCGTCGCCGATTGGCGTCTCTCGCTCTTCGTCCTCCTCACCGTCACGTCGATCATCTACGGCCTCGTCTTCCGGCGTGCCCTCTCAGCGGTATTCCTCCTCGCGGCGGTCGTCAACGCTGTTCTTCTCGCACCGATGTGGCTGTCGACGCAGGCGGACGTCTCGTCGAGCGATCGCATTCGTCTCGCCACATTCGACGCCGGCGGTCCGGGCGACTACCGGCGAGCGACGATCGAATGGATCGACGGCGAGGAAGCCGACGTCGCGGTCATCTTCAACACGGATGGGTGGTGGGTCGACACACTTTCCATCACCGGTGCGCCGTACACGATCATCGGACAGCCGGACGATGAGCGGACGATCGGGACGCTCGTCCTGGCGCGATCCGGTACCTCGGTGTCGATGACACCCACCGTGGAGGGCACCGATGTGACGCTTCGCGTGGTGAACGGGTCGCAGACGCTGACCGTGATCGGCCTCGCAGAACATCGGCCGGATTCGAGCGGCGAGGCAGATCGGCGCCTCGAGCGCTTCGCATCCGTGAATGCAGCCGCCATCGCCGCCGACGGCCCGATCGTCGTCGCCGGCAACCTCAACACATCCCGTTGGTCGAACGCGTTTGCGCAGCTCTCGGAGGGCTTGGTGAACAGCGAGAACGGGTTTGGATATGCGGCCACGTGGCCACCCCTCACCTGGCCCATCGTTGGATCGTATGTCGGCCTCCCGCTCGATCATGCTCTCTACGCCGGCGATATCACAGTCCCCCGCCGCAAGGTTGGCCCTGATCTGGGAGCCGAGCGTCTCCCGCTGGTCTTCGACGTCGCTCCGGCCGACGCGTAGACGCAGCCGACGCCGAGGACAGCCCCGCATCCCCCGGTACCCTTGCGGGCATGCTTCACGATTACACCACCGTCACTGCAGAAGCCGTCACTGCGCTCACCGAGGATGCCCTCTCCGATGCCGACCGGGCGGTCGATCGGGTCGTAGCAGTGAGCGAGCCGCGCACCTACGCGAACACGCTTGCTCCACTCGACGGCGCCGGGATTGCCGTCTCCGACGCATCCGGCCGCGGTGCGTTCATGGCACGGGTTCACCCGGACGCCGAGGTGCGGTCGGCCGGTGTCGCTGCTGAGGAGCGGCTGGCCAAGTGGGGCGCTGATCTCATGATGCGGTCCGATCTCGCGGCGGCGGTACGCGAGTTCGCGGCAACGGGCGAGGCAGCGAGTCTCGACGGCCTCGACGCCCGCAACCTCGCCTTCTGGCTCAGGGACCTCCGCCGTGCCGGACATGACCTCGCGGACGAAGACCGGGAACGTCTCCGTGAGCTCCGCCAGCGCCTCATCGAGCTTCAGGTCGCGTTCGGCCGCAATCTCGACGAGTGGGACGACGGGATCGAGATGACGCGCGACGAGCTTGCCGGTCTGACCGCCTCATACGTCGATCGCCTCGAGCCGGGCTCCGCCGACGGCACGTACCGGGTCTCGATGAAGTACCCGGACTACATCCCGTTCATCGAGGAGGCGGAGAACCGCGACCTGCGGAGGCAGATGCAGTTCAAGTTCTGGAACCGCGCAGCATCGGAGAACACTCCACTCCTCACCGAAGCCGTTTCGATCCGCGAGAGCATCGCCGCCCTCCTCGGCTACGAAACCTGGGCCGAGCACGCGATGGAGATCAAGATGGCCGACCCCGCGAGGGTCGACGAGCTCTACGCGTCGATCGTGCCTGGGCTCACGTCCCGCGGAGAGGCGGAGCTCGCGGCGCTGTCGGATCTCGCGTCGGCCGACCTCGGAGACGAGCCGATCCAGGCCTGGGATTGGACGTACTACCACACCCTTCAAAGGAAACGCGAGTACGGCATCGACCAGAACGAGGTCGCCGAGTACTTCCCGCTCGAGACCGTCATCAACGGCATGTTCGAGGTCACAGGAGAGGTGTTCGGCCTCGAATACGGAGAGGTGGAAGAGACGCTCGCCTGGCACGAGGACGTGAAGGTCTATGAGATACGCAACTCGGGGTCGGCCGAGCCAATTGCCTTCTTCTATCTCGATCTCTTCCCCCGCGACGGCAAGTTCGGTCACGCGGCATGCTTCTCGATAACCGGCGGGTACCGCCGGGAGAACGGCGAGTACCGGAAGCCCATCGCCGCCGTTGTCGCGAACTTCACGAAGCCGGGACCCGACTCACCGTCCCTGCTCAAGCACGATGAGGCGGTCACGCTGTTCCACGAGTTCGGGCACGCTCTGCACTTCTGCCTGACCGAAGTGGATCATCCGCGCTTCGCCGGATACGAAACGGAGTGGGACTTCGTCGAGGCGCCTTCACAGATCATGGAGCACTGGACGTGGGAGCCGAGCGTGCTCGGACGCTTCGCCCGTCACTATGAGACCGGAGAGGCGATCCCGCCCGATCTCGTTGAGCGTCTCGTCGCTGCACGAGATCAGAACATCGCCCTGTCGACGCTTCGGCAGGTGCACTTCGGCGTCTTCGATCTCGAGATCCATTCGGGCAACGGCGACGTCGACCTCGATCGTTCGTCCCGTGAGACGTTTGCGCTGACGCTGCTCCCGTATCACGAGGGGACGAACTTCGCGGCGTCCTTCGGGCACATCATGGGTGGCTACGACGCCGGGTACTACGGCTACCAATGGGCGAAGGTCTACGGCGATGACATGTTCTCGGTGTTCTCGAGCGAGGGAATTCTCAGTCCGGAGGTCGGGGCCCGGTACCGCAGCGAGGTTCTTGCTCGCGGCTATTCGCGGGATGCAGTCGAGCACCTTCGCGCGTTCCTCGGCCGGGAGCCGTCGACAGACGCGTATCTGGAGAATCTGGGGTTGAAGAGCTGAAGGAGTGGCGGGTGATGGGTGACGGGATGAAGGCTGACGAGCAACAGGCAACGGGCAACAGGAAGATCGGGCGTCTCGCCGTAGTAATCCTGACGCTTGCTGTCCTCGCCGGGGGATGCAACGGAGCCGAAGACGCCACCACGACGACATCGACGGTGACCGATGAGACGATCACGACGACCACCACCACGGTGCCGACGCGTCCGCCGCTCGACGAAGACGGCTTCTACCTCGTTCTTCTGTGGCACCAGCACCAGCCGCTGTACCCGAAGAACGAAGACGGCGTCGTCACACGCCCGTGGGTCCGCCTCCATGCCGCCAAGGATTACTGGGACATGGCGGAGCTCGTCGGCCGCTACCCGGATCTGCGCGTCTCGTTCAACCTCACGCCCGTGCTGCTCCTCCAGCTCGAGGAGATCCTGAACGGAACGAGGGACATCTACTGGTCGCACACGGAGATCCCGGCGGGTCGCCTCACCGACGATGAGCAGGCCTTCCTCCTCGCACGGTTCTTCGACGTGAACCCGAACATCATCTCCCGGTTCCCCCGGTATCAGGAACTCGCCGATATGAGGACCACAGGCGATGAATTCGCGGCACAGGACTACCTCGATCTCCAGGTCCTCTTCAACCTCGCCTGGACCGACCCCGACATCCTCGACGAGCCGGGTCTCGCCGTCCTCGTCGACAAAGGCAGGGACTTCGCCGAAGACGACAAGCAGCCCGTACTCGACGCCCACCTCGACGCGGTGGAGCGGACCTTCGACATCCACAAGGAGCTCTGGGCCGCCGGCCAAATCGAAGTGACGACGACGCCGCTCGCCCATCCAATCCTTCCACTCCTCCTCGACACGAATCTCGCTCTCGAGGGCGATCCGACGGCGGCAATGCCGGCCGAGCGCTTCCGTGAGCCGCTCGATGCACGCGAGCACGTGACTCGCGGTCTCGACGTCGCCGAACGCCTGCTCGGC
This sequence comes from Actinomycetota bacterium, assembly GCA_039715165.1. Classification (GTDB taxonomy): domain Bacteria; phylum Actinomycetota; class Acidimicrobiia; order Spongiisociales; family UBA5794; genus JAHEEL01. The sequence continues at coordinate 34,443 of JBDLHX010000002.1, read as the reverse complement.
CGACGTCCGACGGGGATGTGGCCCGGCGAAGGATCGGTCGCCCAGGAGGTCACGTCGATCTGGGCCGGCGAAGGCGTCGAGTGGATCGCGACCGGCGAACATGTGCTGGGCGAGACGCTCGACCACGGCTCGTTCGAGCGAGACTCGAACGACACGGTGGTCGACGCAGATCTCCTCTATCGGATGTACGCGGCGCAACACACGCGGAACCCCCAGCTCCCGATCTTCTTCAGAGACGTCACCCTCTCGGACCTCATCGGATTCGAATACTCCGGCATGTCGGGCGGCGCAGCGGCGGATGACTTCATGAACCGCCTCCGCAACGTCGACAAGCGGCTCACCGAGCTCGGCGTTGAGGGCCCCAAGGTGCTGACGATCGTCGTCGACGGTGAGAACGCTTGGGAGCACTACCCGAACGACGGCAAGGAGTTCCTCAACGCCCTCTACGCGAGTCTCTCGATCTCAGACTTCGTGACGACGGTCACGCCAAGTGAGCTCCTCTCCCAGTTCGGAGAGCACGTCGCGCCCCTCCCGGATGTCTTCCCCGCTTCGTGGTTCCAGCCGAACTTCGCGACGTGGATCGGCGAGAGGGAAGAGGCGGCGGCGTGGGATGCGTTGTGGACCACCCGGCGCGCCTACAAGAACGCCGCGAACGGCGGCAGTGCCACCGAGGAGCAGCTCTCTGTGGCACTCGAGCAGATGCTGTTCGCAGAAGGTTCCGACTGGTTCTGGTGGTACGGATCGGACCAGGATTCCGGTGATGACGGCTACTTCGACGGGGCGTTCCGGGAGCTCCTGGGACGGGTCTACGACGCTCTCGAGATCGACCGACCGGCGTTCGTGAGCATTCCCATCATCCCGGCGTCGACCGTGGCTCCCGACCGTTCAGCGGACGGCATCGGAACGGTGACGATCGACGTTGATGTCGATAACGCCGAATGGGAGACCGCCGGCCTCTACACGATCGAGGAAGCACCTTTCGCCGCGTTCCAATGGCTGTACGACAAGAACCGCCTCCAGATCCGCGTCGACTACGCGGAGGATGTGCTCGGCGACGATGCCGCCGAGTTCGATCTCTACCTGGGAGTCCCGAGCGCGTCCGAGACGCGGGGGCTCACCGTCGGAGGAACGGTCATCGGGTTCGAAGCGAGTCATCTCGTCTCTTGGAGAGGCACGGACCCGGTCACGGTGCGTGCGCCGATCCCGCTGCCGTCGGTCGGCACCGGAGACGGCTTCGTCGATCCGGGAACGCTCCCAGAGCCCGAACTCCTCGACGCCGGTTTCGACGGACGACGCATCGAGTTCTCGATCCCGCTCTCGAGCCTCGGCCCCATCGAGGTCGGCGACCCGGTTCGCTTCGCTCTCCTCGATCGTCACGGCGGGCCGGAGGGTTCCATGGCACCCCTCGGGGGACCCGGAGCAATGGTGGTACCGGACATCTCCGACGTCGCGATCGTATTCGAGGCCGCAGATCCAGAAGGCGACGATCATGGCCCCGGTGCCTACACGTACCCGACCGAGCCGCTCTTCACCCCGGGTTCGTACGACCTCACCCACTTCAGCGTCGGGGAATCCGGCGACAGTCTCGTCTTCACGTTCGAGGTCCTCGCCCCCGTCCTCAACCCGTGGGATAGTCCGAACGGCCTGTCGATCCAGACGTTCGACGTCTACGTCGACACCGACCCCGGTACAACGAACGGGGCGCGCCGATTCCTCGACGGAAGGAACGCCGCATGGCAATCGGGATCCGGATGGGATCGCGCCCTGACGATCGAAGGCTGGTATCCGGCCCTCTACGTGGCGGAGGCGGATGGGTCCACATCTGAGACGGAGCCGACTTTCACGGTGCTCGTCTTCTCGGACAAGGGCCGCGTCACGGCCCGCATCCCCAAGGAGCTCTTCGGAGACGGCGACCCATCCGAATGGGCCTACGCCGTCGCCGTCCTGGGGCAGGAGGGCTTTCCGTCGAGTGGCGTTCGGCGAGTTCGGGACGTCGAAGCCAACGCCGAGCAATGGCGGTTCGGCGGAAGCGACGGCTCGATCAACGGAACGCGGATCATCGACCTCCTTGCAATCGAGCGGGGAGGTCAGGAGGCGATGCTGTTGGAGTACGATCCGGTGTCCACCGGCTCGGTCGATGACCTCTCCGACGACGATTTCGCCCAGATCGCACCCCTGGTGAATCCATGAAGAACCTGGCCAAGAACGAAATCCGCCGCCTCGAGCGACTCATCGAGGGCCTCGCCGACCCGGAGAGCATCGACGAGACGGTGCACACGACTCGCAAGGGCATCAAACGGCTGCGCTCCTATCTCCGGCTCGCCAGGAAGGCCATCGGCACGACGACTTATCGCGTCGAGAACGTTGCGCTGCGCGACACTGCCCGGCTCCTCGCCCCAGCACGCGATGCGTTCGTCCTCATCGAGACGGCGTCCGGTCTCGGAGCAGACGAGGACGTCATCGACGTTCTCGCAGACCGGCACCGAGACGCGCTCGCTGAACTCGAGTCGGGCGGACGGATTCAGAGTCGCCGGCGGCTCGAGGCGATTGCTGCGCGCTGGCGCATCACCGTGTCGTCGAGTCCGGATGCAGCCTCGATCGGCGCCGGGCTCCGGCGCACCTATCGCCGCGGCCTCGTGGACTTCGAGCGGGTGAGTGCGACGGCCACCGACGAAGCGTTCCACGGCTGGCGGCGACGAACGAAGTATCTCCGATATCAGCTCGAGGCCCTCGGGGCCCCGAAGAAGCTCATCAGTGGGTACCTCGATCTCGGTGACGATCTCGGCCTCGAACACGACCACACGGTGCTTCTCGCCGTGTGCGAGGAGTGCATCGACTTCCCCGGTTTCGACGGGGTAGCTCAAAGGGCCGCCGAACGACAGAGCGAACTGCGCGAGCGGGCATTCGAACACGGTGCGACGCTCTTCAGTGATCAGCCTGGATCGTTCCAGCAGACCGTAGAAGCGGCCCTCAACCTCCGCTAACGACCGATCGCGGACACAGCACTCCTTCAACGTCGTGGACCGTCAGCTCGGCGATCATGCGTACGCGACTCATGGGCGACGCCCTTGACGAACGCTCACATCGCCCAGGGGTGATCGAATCGAATCATCCCGAGAGGATGTTCAGGATGTTGCCTTCGCTGTCCTTGAACCATGCGCCTCTTCGCCCATCGGGCAACTCCAACACGCCGTCCACGGTCTTCATGTCGTCGTAGTCGAACTCGTCAAACGTGACCCCTCGACTCCGCAACACACCCATGGCGGCATCGAACCCTTCGAACGAGAACGACGCGGCAGTCGCCTGGTTCGTCCCGGCGAATCCGGAGGGATACAGCAAGAAGCGTGTGGCACCCGTCTCGTACCACGCGCCACCGAACTCGTCCTCCTCCACGGGACGCAGATCCAGCTTCTCTGCGTACCAAGCTTTCGCCCGATCGATGTCACGGGCCGGCAACGTGGCATGGAAATCAACCGTGTCGAACATGTGAACCTCCCCAGGCGGCGGGTCTTTTCCCGCCATAGGACTCGCAACACGAATTGATCGCTCCGCATTCCGGGCAACAGCGAGATCGGTGACCGTTGCGGCCTCGGCCCGGTCCTCACGTGTGTCGGAGACTGCGCTTCGTCTTGGCGAGTCGCCCGTTCAGTGCCCCGGGTCGAGCAGTTCCCGGACCGCTGGGCGGTCGGGCTTTCCGTTCGCCAGGAGCGGGACGGTATCGACCGTGACCCAGCGCTTCGGCATCGCGTGGCGAGCGAGATGCCGCTCGGCGTGGGCAGCAATCGACGCGACAGCATCGGTCGGCGCCTCAATCACGGCGGTGACGATCTCGCCCCACTCTTCGTCCTCGACGCCGAGGACCACCGCTGCCCCGACGGCCGGGTGTCCCTCGAGGGCCGCTTCCACCGTTGAGGGATGCACGTTCTCGCCGCCGGTGACGATGACTCCGCCGATCCGGCCCTCGACGATCAGACGGCCGTCGTGGTCGAATCGGCCGAGGTCGCCGGTCCGGAACGGCCCTTCGCGTGGCGGCTCTCCGAGATAGCCGGGAGACACGGCGGGGCCGTCCACGAGGATCTCCCCGCCGTCGATCGTCACAACCACGCCGTCCAACGGCCGCCCGGCGGTACCGCGCGCCTCGTTGGCCTCGCCCGGAGCCACGGTCGCAACCTGGGAACATGCCTCGGTCATGCCGTACGTCTGGAGGATCGGCAGTCCTGCATCGAGGGCACGCCCGACGAGGTCGGTGCCGGCAGGAGCGCCGCCGAGCAACACCGCCTTCACCCCGCGATAGGGGCCCGGGTCGGCCCGAAGGATCCGATGAAGCATCGTCGGCACGAGGCTCGCAATCGTCGCGTCCCCGTTCTTGAGTGCCGCAGCCGCCCTGTCTCCATCGAACCGATCATGGATCAAGACCGATCCGCCCGCCGCGAACGAGCGCCAGATCACGGAGAGCCCGGCGATGTGATGAAGTGGGAGACAGAGCAACCATCGGTCGGACTCGTCGTTGCCGATGCGCTTCTGGGATGCAGCGACTGCCGCAAGCACGTTCCCTTCGGTGAGGATGACCACTCTCGAGTGCCCCCCGCTTCCCGACGTCGCGACCACGGCGTAGGCCTGGGGCATGGACTCCGTCGGCGGATTGTCCCGCTCAGCAGGGACGGCGAGGAGCGTTGCTCCGGAGCGCCGACCACCGACGAGAGAGACGATCGTCTCGGGAGTCGCAGAAGAGGGGAACCTCAAGAGAGATCCTGAGCCGATCCCTTGTTCCAAGAGGGCCAGAGCCGACTGGTCCGCTTGCGCGTCGAGCTCAGCGTACGTCCACGATTCGTCGTCCGACAGCAGCGCCGGTGAATCCGGCGCAACGGTCGCCCACGTCTTCACCCAGTCGGGCACACGAGTCTCGGTCATGACCTTCACTACAGTATCGCCTCGTGGTTTCCGAGATCTTCAAACCCGAGGAGTGGACCCCTGTCGAAGGGTTCGACTTCACCGACATCACCTACCACCGGTCGCGCCGCATCGGCGCCGTGCGCATAGCGTTCAACCGGCCGGAGGTGCGCAACGCGTTCCGGCCCCACACCGTCGATGAGTTGTACAGGGCACTCGACCATGCCCGCATGACCTCGGATGTCGGTGTCGTGCTCATCACCGGAAACGGCCCATCGCCGAAGGACGGAGGCTGGGCGTTCTGCTCGGGAGGCGATCAGCGCATCCGCGGAGCGGACGGCTACCAGTACGAAGGTGCGGAGGGGATCGACCCGGCCCGCCTCGGTCGACTCCACATCCTCGAGGTACAGCGGCTCATCCGCTTCATGCCGAAGGTCGTGATCGCCGTCGTCCCCGGCTGGGCCGTCGGTGGAGGCCACAGCCTCCACGTCGTGTGCGATCTCACACTCGCCTCCCAACAACACGCTGTGTTCAAACAGACCGATGCCGACGTCGCCTCGTTCGACGGGGGCTACGGCTCGGCTCTGCTCGCCCGCCAGGTGGGCCAGAAGCGGGCACGGGAGATTTTCTTCCTCGGACGCGACTACTCAGCGCAGGAGGCGTTCGAGATGGGCATGGTGAATGCCGTCGTCGACCACGCCGACCTCGAGGCGGTCGCCCTCGAGTGGGCGGGTGAGATCGTGACGAAGAGCCCGACCGCGCAGCGGATGATCAAGTACGCCTTCAACCTCCAGGACGACGGAATCGTCGGCCAGCAGCTCTTCGCAGGTGAGGCGACACGACTCGCCTACGGCACCGCCGAGGCCCAGGAGGGACGCGACGCGTTCCTCGAGAAGCGCAACCAGGACTACACCGGCTTCCCGTGGCACTTCTAGGAAGCTGCCAGCTGCAAGATGCAAGCCCGTCCCCCCGACCAGCCGCCTCAATCCACGGTTTCTCGGGCGGGAACGAATCCCTCCCCAAAACGCATGTCCCCCCGGACCGAAGGAACGGGGGGACGCGGGGTCGCCCCGCGATCCCGCAGGGGGGACCGTCCCACATGCGGGCGACGCGCACCACAACGGTCCCCATCCACACCGAGCCCCTAATCCTGCACCGCCCCCCTCTGGCCTGCCGGCCATCTCCCCCACCGTTCCGGCGAGGGAGAATGCACGCAAGAGCCGTTCACACCCTCACCCAATCCGTGACCGGCCACACCACCACGAAACCACCTCAAAGCAAGGACGACGACCGATCGACGCACCGACAAACCGCGGATCCAGGCAGCGGGCGGGGGGACGCGGAGCGAAGCGACGCAAGGGGGCATCCACTTTGAAGGCCTGGGTCCTCGCCTCTCGGCCCGCGACGCTCCCCGCAGCGGCAGCGCCGGTGATCGTCGGCAGCGCCCTTGCCTTTGCCGACGATGTCTTCGACTGGCTCGCATTCATCGTCATCCTCTTCGCGGCCCTTGCGATCCAGATTGGCGTGAACTTCGCCAACGACCTCGCCGACGCCGAGAAGGGCGCCGACACCGAAGCCCGCATCGGACCGACGCGCGCCGTGGCCAGCGGTCTCCTGTCGTCAATCGAGATGAAGAAGGGCATCGCTGTCGCGTTCGGCCTGGCTTCGATCGCCGGCATCTACCTCATCTGGCTCGGCGGATGGCCGATCCTCGCTATCGGCGTCATTTCGATCATCGCCGCCCTCGGCTACACAAACGGTCCGGTCCCGTACGGGTACCGCGGCCTCGGCGAGGTGTTCGTGTTCGTCTTCTTCGGTCTCGTCGCAACCGTGGGCACCCGTTTCGTCTACGACCGCACCGCACCTGCCGATGCGTGGATCGGCGGAGTGGCGGTTGGGCTGCTCGCCGCCGCGATCCTCGTGGCGAACAATGTGCGGGACATCGACACGGATCGGGACGCCGGCAAGCGCACGCTCGCTGTGATCCTTGGGCGACAGGCAGGCCGGTGGCTCTACGCGATCACCGTGCTCGGTGCCTATCTCACGGTTGGGGCAGCAGTCGCAGGCGGCATTCTGCCCGTCTGGTCGCTCGCCACGGTGGTGTCGCTGCCCCTCGGCATCGGACCCATCCGAACGATCTTCACCGAGACGGCGGGACCGCCCCTCATCGGCGTCCTCAAAGCAACGGCGCGACTCCAACTCGTCTTCGCCGCTCTGCTTGCCGCCGGGATCCTCGTCGGGGCGTAAGAACCCTGTGCTCCGATCCTCGGGGCTGATATTGCGGCCGCACCGCCGGTCCTCCCTGTAACCTCGCCAGCGTGGATCCCACTGGAGCTGTCACCACACGCCTCGCCGGAGCCTTCGCCGACCTCGGTATGCGTCACGCCGTCATCTCCCCCGGATCTCGCAACACACCGCTCGGTGTGGCGTTCGACGTTGAACCTCGGATCAGCACCCACATCGTGCTCGACGAACGCTCGGCGGGCTTCTTTGCTCTCGGCATCGCGAAGCAGAGCGGCCAGCCTGTCGCTCTCGTCTCAACCTCCGGGACGGCTGCTGCCAACTACCTTCCGGCCGTGGTTGAGGCGGACCAGGCGCGCGTGCCGCTCATCGCCCTCACAGCGGACCGACCCCCCGAGCTGCGAGGCAACGCCGCCCCGCAAACCATCGACCAGACCGCCCTGTTTGGACGAGCCGTCCGCCTGTTCCACGACGTCGGTGTGCCCGACGAGGCGATCGTCAACGCCATCGCTTCGCTCGCTCTCCACGCCTGGACGGCGGCGCTCGATGCGCCGCACGGCCCCGTGCACCTCAATCTCCCCTTCCGGGAACCGCTCGCCACCCCGACCGAGCCGGCATCTGCGACGGGCCTTCGCCACGTTCGCGGTGACGTGCTCCTCCCACCCGAGCACCTCGTTGACCTCGCCGATCGGCTCTCCGGCAGACGCGCCTTGATCGTGGCCGGCGGCCCTCAACGTCCCGGATTCGCGGCGGCAGCGGCAATGCTGGCGGGCGAAGCATCGATCCCGGTCGTCGCAGACGTCCAATGCCGCTTCCCATCGCCGATGACGCTGACACACCCGGATCTGCTTGCGTCTGCGGGCTTCTTCGAAGCGTCCGAACCGGATGTCGTCGTCCGCGTCGGCCCGGTCCCGACTTCGCGCCCGATCTGGTCCTGGCTCCAGCACACGGGCGTCGAGCAGATCTCCATCGACGACGCAGGATGGAGGGATCCCCTCGGCACGACTCCAACGGCCTACCGAGCCGACCCTGCCGCGACCTTCGCCGATCTCGCCGGGCGCGTGGATCCGGCGCCGGCCGATTGGCTCTCGCATTGGGTCGAAGCGGACCGCGCCGTCGAGGATGCCGTTGCGTCCGCTCTCAACGAAGAGGCCTTCCCAAGCGAACCGGCCGTCGCACGAGCGGTGTGGCAGGCGTCTCCGGCCGGAGCGACCGTGTACGCCGCTTCCTCGATGCCGATACGGGACCTCGACTCGTTCGCGGGTCAACCGAGGGGCGACATCGCGGTCCTTGCCAACCGCGGGGCGAATGGGATCGACGGGCTGCTCTCCGCAGCAGCCGGCGCTTCGGCTTCGGACGGACGCCGCGTCGTCGTTCTCGCCGGCGACCTCTCAGTACTCCACGATGCGCCGGCCCTTGGGATGATCGCTCGCCACGCCCTCCCGGTGACGGTCGTCGCCGTCAACAACGACGGCGGGGGGATCTTCCACTTCCTCCCCCAGGCCGACACCCTGCCGACCGACCGATTCGAGACCCTCTTCGGCACACCGCACGGTCACTCCATGGGTGCCATCGCCGACGCCTTCGGCGTTCCCGCCCCGGAGATCAGCAACGACGAGGACCTTCGCGCGGCGATTGCATCGTCGTCGAGCCCATCGCTCATCGAGGTCCGTACTGATCGCACGGAGAACGTCGCGGTGCATGGACGGCTCCGGGGAGCCGCGGCGAGCGCTCTCGCCGGCCGTCGGTAGCCGGCCTTCAGCCACCGAGACGCCGCGCGGAGTACGGTGGGACCATGTTCTACCGGATGCGGACCTACCAGGCAGTGAGAGAGAACCTCGCGGACTTCCACACGTACTTCCACAAGCGCCTGCTCCCGATCCAGCAGCGGCACGGCGCGCGTCTCGCCGGACGGTGGGAGACGGAGGACCACCGCGTCATCTCCATATGGGAGTACGACAGCCGCGACGAATACCGGCGCATTCACCGCGCCGTGCGCGACGATCCGGACACGGCGATTGCTGAGGAGATACGCCGAACGCTGGGGCCGCTGTACACCGGGATGGAAGAGGCGTTCATGTTCGCGACCGGTGACTGACGCCGCCGCGCAGAAACACCGAGTTACGCGGCCTCAGGTGGCCGCGAGGAGCTCCAAGAGCGGACGAAGCTTGAGGCGAGTCTCGACGAGTTCTGCGTCCGGTTCCGAATCCGCGACGATGCCCGCGCCGGCGAACACGTGCGCTCGCGTTCCTTCGAGGAGGCCGCACCGAAGGCCGATCGCGAACTCGCCGGCACCCTCGCCATCGATCCAGCCGATGCCACCGGTGTACCAGCCGCGGTCGAATGCCTCCGCCTTGTCGATGAACGCCTGAGCTTCAGCTCGAGGTGTGCCGCCGACTGCAGGTGTCGGGTGGAGTGCTTCGACGAGATCCAGCACGTGCACGGCCGGGCGGGCACCGCCGACGATGCGAGTCGAGAGGTGCTGAACCGTGGCCATCCGCTTGAGCGATGGCCCATCGGGCACGACGAGATCCTCGGTGAGCGGCCCGAGCCGCTCGACGATGTCGTCAACGACGAAGCGGTGCTCGATCCGGTCCTTCTCCGATCGGAGCAGCGCCTCGGCGAGCAAGCGATCCTCTTCGTCGCCTTCGCCGCGCCGGCTCGTTCCTGCGAGCGGGTTGGTCGTGACGGTGCCGTCCTCGATCCGGACGAGGAGCTCCGGGCTCGCGCCCACGAACGTCGCCCCGTTTGCCTGCCAGCCGAACCCGAAGCACTGTCGGTACAGGCGGTCGAGATGCGCGACAACGTCGAACCCGGCCGGTGCCTCATCTGAGCGGATGACGACCGAGCGTGCAAGAACGACCTTGCGGATGGCGTCGTCGGCGATCGCCTGAACCGCTTCTGCAACGGCCGTCGTCCACTCGGCGACGGGAGGGCTCGACTCGAGGTTGTGGCCGCCCAGATTCGGATACGGCGGATCGTCGGGCGACTCCAGGCCCAAGAGTCGATCCACGATCTCGCCCTCGTCGACGCCGGCCGGTATTGCGAGAAGAAGGTGACGCTCGTCCCCCCGCCGCAGCACTGTCGCCATGGGGAGCACGGCGTCTGCCGAGCCGAAGGACGACCACGGCTCGGATTGGGGCCCGTCTGCGGCGAAGGAGAAACCGGTGAAGACCCGGAATGGGCCGGGGAGATCGAGGGCCTCGACGGCGGCGCGCAGGCTCGCAAACCGCGAGGAGCCGGACGCAGATGCCTTGACGGCGACCCCGAGGCCACCCGCCGAAGAGCCCTCCGGCGAAGAGAAGTAGAAAGCCCCCTCGAAGCGGCCGGTGCCGGCTCGCGCGAAGTCGAGCGGCTCCACATCGATAGGGATGACGGCGAGGCGCAGGCCACTCGGGGCGGTCTCCAGCGCCGCGCTCACGTCTTCGGCTCGCAAGGGGATCATCAGGTGGCGATGCTACCGGCGTCGATGATCTCATCGACGAAGGCAGCTATGAGCTCCGGCTGTTCCATCGGCAGGAAGTGGGTCGCTCCTTCGACAACGACGAGGTCCACGTTCGGGAACCGGTCGGCGAGGTCCTCGAGGTAGCGGCCGTGGTGCGTGGTCGAATCCTGACCAACGACGAGTGTCACCGGCGTCCGCAGATCCGGAAGATGGTCCCATGTGTCGTGGTCCGCTCCGCCCCGGTAGAACTCTGCCTCCGTCTCCGGATCGCACTTCAGGACGAACCCGTCCGCTTCAGGACGCAGCGCCCCTTCGGCGTACGCTCCGAGTACGCGATCGTCCCACTTCGCGAACGGGCCCTTGCCGGTGAAGTTCTCAACGGCTGCGTCCCTGCTCGCGAATCGAGATCGGCGCTTCAGGGCGAGCTCGGCGAGCTGGCTGTGGTCGTGCCGTTCGTGAGGTGGAGGAAAGATGATCGGTTCGATGAGCACGAGATGGTCGAAGGTCCCCGGCCGGATGACTTCGGCCATGACGAGAGCGGCCCCGCCGGCCGAGTGACCGACCCCGAGACGGTACGACCCGATCGTTCCGAGCACGTCGAGAACGCCGTTGCCGATCGTCGACCATCGGATTGGCAATGGAGGACGCTCCGAGTCTCCGTGACCCGGCTGATCGACTGCGACCCACCCCGTGCCGGACTCGAGCCCGTCGGCCACCGGTCGCCACACCTCTTTGCAGAACCCGGTGGCGTGGACGAAGACCGCTCCGGGGGGATCTCCGGGTGATCGTTCGTAGGCGAGTGCCGCGCCGTCACGCGAACGGACGATTCCCGGTTCGACCAGGCCTTCGCTCACTCGTCGCCGTCGTCGTACCGCCACGTAAGACGGCTTTCGACGTGGAGCACGCCGTCGAGGCGGGACGCCAGTTCGGAGAGCAGACGGGCCTCGTTCGCCGTACCCAGTTCGCCGATGAAGGTGACGATGCCGTTCGTGACGCTGACGTCGAGCTGGTCGGGATCGATGAAGAGCACGCGCCGGATCAGGTCCTCGCGGATCTCGTCCTCAATGACATCGTCCGGTCTCGTGAACACGGAGACGATGTCGGCTCGTGAGATGATGCCGAGCAGGCGGGCATCGTCGTCGACGACGGGCAGGCGCTTGATGTCCTGGAATGTCATCATCTTCGCCGCGTCGTAGATCTCGGTGTCGGGGTTGGTCGTGACGACACCTCCGGACATCACCTCTCCGACGGTCTCGCCGAGATCACTCTGACCCTCCTGCCGTTGCACCTCGAGGCGAAGGAAGTCGGCCTCGGTGATGATGCCGATGAGCGTGCCGTCCGTTCCCGTCACGGGAAGGCCGCTCACACGGTTGCGGAACATGAGACGGGCAGCATCGCGGATCCCGGTGTCCTTCGACACCGTGATCACGTCGGTTGTCATGAGATCGACGACCTGCATGCTCTGCCCCTCCCGGTGGCTACGCCCGCCATTGTTGCAGTTCGGATCACCGTCCGCTCGGCAATCGCCTCGGGCAAAGACTCCCTACAAGGCCGTTGGGAAATCCACCCGGCTCGGGTCGAAGGTGTCACCGGTGGGCTTGATCTTGATCCGAGCGTCGACAACGCGAACCCCTTCGCCCGGTGCACCGACCTTGACCGGGTTCATGTCCATCTCGACCATCTCGGGTACGTCCTCGATGAGCGCCGACACGCGCAAGAGCGCCTCTTTGACGGCTTCGACATCGCCGGGATCCTCGCCTCTATAGCCCTCGAGCAACCTCGCCGACTTCACCGATTGGATCATCTCGTCGGCGTCGAGGTCGGTGAGCGGATGGATGCGGAACGCAACGTCGCCGATGAGTTCAACGAACACTCCACCGAGACCGAACACGACGAGCGGGCCGAAGTTCGGGTCCTCGACCATGCCGATGAGGATCTCGTGGCCGCCGGAGACGAACTCCTGGATGAGTACCCCCTCGGGATCCGGCACGGCCCCCATGACCTGGCGATACGCCGCACGCACCGCGTCCTCGCCTTCGACGTCGAGGACCACGCCACCAACGTCCGACTTGTGGAGCGCTGAAGGCGAGACGACCTTGAGCACGACGGGTCCCCCAATCTCGGTGGCCAGCGAAACCGCCGCTTCCTCGTCCTCGACGACACCGGAGGCGGGGACGCTCAATCCATACGACTCCAGCAGTGCGTCCACTGTGTCGGGGTCGAGCCATCCTCCTTCATCATCCATGTTGACGAGAGCAGCCTCGAGGGCACCTCGCCCTCGTGCCGGATCGACGTCGTCGAACTCCGGAACCTCGCCCTCCGGCCGTTCGAGCCACTCCCCGTAGCGGACCGCATCGTGGAGCGCCCTCGCCGCACGTTCGGGGAATGCGAACTCGGGGACGCTCGAACGGACCTTCGGCGCCTCATCCGAGACCTTGCCCGACTGCATGAAGACGGCGAGGAAGGTCTTGTCGGTCTCGTTCGCCTCTCCGACTTCTCGGATCGTGCTCTGGATCTCGGCAACGCCCATCGGGGAGGCCGGAATGAAGATCGCAATCACCGCATCGAGTTCATCCGCTTCGAGCATGGCCTCGAGCACGCCGCGGTACTCGGTTGCTCCGGCGGCGGCGATCATGTCGACGGGGTTCTTCACCGCCGCCTCCGGTGACAGCAGCGCCCGCAGCTTCTGCTGGGTCCCGTCGGAGAGCACCGGCACTTCGAGGCCTCTCGATTCGAGGGCGTCGACCGCAAGAATCGCCGGACCACCCGCATTCGTCACGATCCCGACCCTGCCGCCCTTCGGGACCGGCTCGTTGGAGAGCAGGCTCGTCACGTCGAACAGCTCCTCGAGCGTATCCACTCGGATCACGCCGGTCTGGTGGAAGAGGGCGTCGACGGCGACGTCGAGGCTGGCGAGCGAACCGGTGTGGCTGCTTGCGGCCCGAGCCCCCGACTCCGTCCGGCCGGACTTCACAGCGACGATCGGCTTCTTCCGAGCAATGCGCCTCGCGAAGCGTGCGAAACGGCGCGGGTTCCCGAACGACTCCATGTAGAGGAGGATCACGTCGGTCGCCGGGTCGTCCTCCCAGTAGAGGAGGAGGTCATCACCGGAGACGTCGGCGAGGTTCCCCACCGACACGAACGTCGAGATGCCGATGTTGTGGCGGGCGGCGTAGTCGAGGATCGCGAGTCCGAGCGCGCCGGACTGCGACGAGAGGGCCACGTTGCCCTGCGGCGGCCGGATGGGGCCGAACTGGCCGTCGAGGCTGATCGCGGGGTCCGTGTTGAGGAGACCCATGCAGTTCGGTCCGACCATGCGGAGGCCGTGGCTCCGAACGAGGTCGAGCAGCTCCGCTTCGAGTTCGACGCCGGCACCGCCGACCTCCGAGAAGCCGGCAGAGATGACGACGAGCGCCCGTACGCCCTTCTCGATGCACTGCTCGACCGACGGGATCACATGCTTCGACGAAACGACGATGAACGCGAGGTCGACGTTGTCGGGGATGTCGAGAACCGACGGATAGGCGGCCACGGAGCGCACAACGGGCGACTTGGGGTTCACCGGGTAGACCGGTCCGGTGAAATCGCCGTTGATGAGGTTGTTGAAGAGGCGCCCACCGATCGTCGACACGTCACGGCTCGCACCGATGACCGCAACCGACTGCGGAGCCATGAGCGGCAGCATCGACTTCGCCGACGCCCGCTTCTCACGCTCGTCTCTGACAGCGGTGCTCTCTTCCGATTCCTCGGTCGGGAACGACACCGTGTAGACGCCCTCGTCGAGATCTCGTTGCACGCCGTAGCCGGACCCGCGGAAGACCCGCATCATCACGTGATTATCGGCAAGCAGGTGGGCGCGGAAGCCTTCGATTCCCTGGCTGCGCGCATACGCCGTGAGGCGATAGAGCAGGAGCGTCCCGATGCCCTTCTGCTGGCACTCGTCGGCGACGGCAAACGCCGCTTCTGCGATCGCAGGGTCGCCTTCGGTGGTGTTGTAGCGACCGACGCCGACGAGGCGGCCGTCGCGGATCGCGATGAACGCCATCGCGTCGTGATAGTTGAGCTGGGTGAAGCGGTCCAGCTCCTCCGGTTCCAACTCCTCTTTGACGCGGAAGAAACGGAAGTACGTGCTCTCCCGTGAGAGCCCCCGCACCATTGCCTGGAGAGCATCACGATCAGATGGAGCGATCGGTCGGATCCTGATCGTCTCGCCGCCCTTCATGACGGCGTCCTGCACCCACTCACTCGGATAGTCGGCGGGCGGATCCGAGATGTTCAGCGTCGCCTCGGTGCAGTCGGTCACGGCGGTCCCCTTCGTCGCTTGTTCGATCCGATTCTCGCATGTTTGACACTTCGTCGATACTGGGACCTGTGACCGGTGACATCTCCTTCCCAGGCCTCGCTCTCGCATCGTCACTCGTGGTCGTCGCAGTGGCATTGTCGCTGTGGCAGCGGCTCGGACTCGACCGGCAGATCCTGTGGGCGTCGGTTCGGGCGCTCGTTCAACTCCTCCTCGTCGGCGTCGTCCTGGCGTTCCTCCTCCAGCCCGAACGGTCGCTCTGGTGGTCCGTCGCCTGGGTCGCCGCGATGGTCCCGTTCGCAGCCGACGTGGTGAGACGCCGGGCACCGGAGGTGCCAAGAGTCTGGCTCCTCGCCCTCCTGGCATTCGGAGTCACGTCGATCGTCATCCTCGGGCTGCTGTTCGGCCTGAGAATCTTCCCCCTCGAGCCCCGCACCCTGGTCCCCCTCTCCGGCATGATGATCGGGAACTCCATGACGGCGACGGTTCTCGTGGCAACACGAATCGTCGCTGAGTTCAAGGAGGGCCGCGGGCTCATCGAGGTCAGGCTCGCCCTCGGCTTCCGAGCCATGGATGCGTTCCGCCCCCACCTCCGGTCCGCGTTGCGGACCGCTCTCATCCCTCAGATCGAGACGACAAAAGCCGTCGGCATCGTGTTCCTTCCGGGAGCGATGACCGGCCTGATCCTCGCCGGTGTCGATCCGATCGAGGCGGTGCGGGTCCAGATCGTTGTCATGTACCTCGTGCTCGGCTCGGTCGCCATCGCGACGAGCACCGTCTCGCTCGGTCTCACTCGGACGCTCTTCACTCCCGACCAGCGTGCCGTGCACTTGCCGGAGGAGCGATAGTCTGGCCACCGTGGCACTGAGACGCGCGGTCCTCGTTCTCGCACTGGTTGCTTCCGCCTGCACCAACGGCGGAACCACTCCGGACGCCGACGGCACTCCCGCTCCGACGGCACCTGGCTCCAGCACCATTGCCTCCGAGAGCCCCGACACAGCGCCGGAGACCACGACTTCAATGACCGCCGGAACCACGATCGTGACCGGCAGGGCGGTGTTCGTACTCGGAGACGTCACGTTCGGCGCAGCAGCCACGATCGAGGTGGGGAACCTCGGGCCGGATCCGGGCGATCTCACCGGCTACTGGCTCGCCGTTCACCCGTACTACCTCGAGCTCCCATCCACTGTTCTCGTTCCGGGGGACGTTCTCATCGTGAGCATCGCAGAGGATGCCGACCCGGAGCTCGTTGTGGCAGCGGCAGAGCTGCTCCCACCGCTGGACAGATCGTCGGGTGAGATCGGGCTCTACTCGAGCGGGAAATTCGGCGATTCGAACGCGATCGTCGACTACGTCGAGTGGGGCTCGGCGGGCCACGTTCGCACCGGCGTCGCTGTCGATGCGGGAATCTGGGCCGAGGCCGAGGCGATCGCCGTCGATGGCTCAGCAACCGGCCTCGTTGCCGAAGACCGATCGAAACCGGGTCTCGAAGGTTGGGTCGTCGCCGGTTCCTAAGAGGCAGGCGCCGAGGTCTGCTCAACGGGTCCGAATACGACCGACACGAGCGCTCCGCCGCTCGCCGCCTCTCCGATGCGGACCGACCCTCCAGATCGTTCTGCCGTTCGAGCAACGATGTCGAGTCCCAACCCGGTCGATCCGCTCGTGCTCTGGCCGCGGCGAACGGCGCTCAGCGCTTCGAAGCCGGGTCCGGAGTCCTCAACGCTCAGCTCGGATCGCCCACCGGAGAGCGAACGGACGCGGATCCGGTATCCGGCGCCTTGCGGCGTGTGACCGAAGACATTCTCGATGAGCACGTCGATGAGTGCTCCGAGTTCGTCCGGCGGCACCGGAGCCCGATGCTCACCAGGATCGATGATCAGCGAAGTCGCTCTCCCCTGTTCGTCCGCGAGCACCTGCCAGAACGCTGACCGGTGAGCGACAACCTCACCCACGTCGGCGGTCATCGTGGTGTCCGCTCCCCCCGATTCGCGCCTCGCCTCCGCGATCATCGTGTCAACGGCTACTTCGAGTTGATCGATGTCCGCGAGGAGGGCTGCCGCGTCCTCTCGGTCGGCAACGGTCTCGGCCTGCAGCCGGAGTGCGGTCAGCGGTGTTCGGAGCCGGTGCGACAGATCGGCCACGGACTCCCGCTCAGCTTCGAGCAGGTCGTCGAGTCGGCCGGCGAGGATGTTGAATGCCTCTCCAACTTCGGCGATCTCCTCTGGCCCC
Source organism: Actinomycetota bacterium (assembly GCA_039715165.1). Taxonomy (GTDB): domain Bacteria; phylum Actinomycetota; class Acidimicrobiia; order Spongiisociales; family UBA5794; genus JAHEEL01. Next base: position 17,338 of record JBDLHX010000002.1, on the reverse strand, counting down.
GCCGGTTCGACTCGGGTGTCGAGATCGCCCCCGCCGAGCTGGTGCGCCGCACGCGACAGTTCGGTGACCGGCCTCACGATGGACTGCCCGAGGCGATCGGCAGCGGCCATCGCGACAGCGATGAGGAAGATGCCGAGCGCGGTGATCATCGCCCACGCTTGGATCACGCCCTCTGTGAGCTCCGCATCCGACACGAACGTTCTCACAACGACGGTGTCTTCCGACGCCGGCGAGTCGGCGGCGAGTACCGGGACGAGCACCTCGGCTCCTCCGGGCACGCGAGCAGTGAACGCTGCCCCGGCCTGTGCCCGCTCGATGTTCGGAGAGATCTCGGTCGGCATTCCCACAACCTCTCCGTCCGGGAAGATCACCGACGTGCTCGACGGCCCACCGAATGCGTCGAAGACCATGGTCGCAAGCTCCGGAGACACCCCCGGTCCTGTCTCAGACGATCCGGCGACGGCGAGAGACGCAGCGACCGACTGCGAGAACCGTTCGCCGCGGGTCAGGGCGCTGTTCTCCGCCTGGTTCCTCATGAGGATGCCGAGGGGGACGAGGAACGCCACCACGACGAGCGATGAGACGGCGAGCGACAACAACGCGAGACGGCGTCTCATGCCGGCTCCACGAGCTTGACGCCGACACCGTGCACAGTGTGGATGTAAAGGCTCTCCGCTGCCGACTCCCCGAGCTTCTTGCGCAGCCACGACAGGTGAACGTCGACGGTCTTGTCGCTGCCTCCCCACGGCTGACGCCACACCTCGGCGAGCAGCTCCCGCTTCGACACGACGTCCCCTGCTCTCGTCGCCAGGTAGGTGAGGAGATCGAATTCCTTCGGGCTGAGTTGGAGCTGCTCACCGTCGAGCGTCGCCTCTCGGGCGCTGGGGTCGACCACGAGAGCGCCGACGGTTATCCGATCATCCGACGATGCGGCACTCGCCCGTCTCAGGACGGCGCGAACCCTCGCCTCGAGCTGTTCGATCGAGAACGGCTTGACAAGGTGGTCGTCTGCACCGAGGTTGAGCGTGCCGACGATGTCCCGATCCTCCCCACGCGCAGATGCAACGACGACGGGCACGTCCGTGACCGCCCGGATCATCTTGAGAAGTTCCATCCCGTCGAGATCGGGGAGGCCGAGGTCGAGGATCACGAGATCCGGCGACTGATCGACGATCGTTCGAAGGCCGTCGAGCGCCGTTGCCGAGGCGGCAACCTCGTACCCGCGTTCGGCCAGTACGCTCGTCATGAGCGCACGAATTCGCTGTTCGTCCTCGATGATGACGATCGATGCCACACCACACTGTCCCACGCAGGACGCTTCTTAGCAATTCCTTAATGGTTCGTTGGCAACGCCGAAAGCGGAAGTAGTACACCATGGCCCCAATGCGGCAGAGACTCCTCCTGGTCGCCGGCTGGATTGTTGCAGCCGTCGGAGCAGGAGTCGTGGCCTCAGGTGCAGTCGCCGCGGCGGGCGGCCAAGTGTTAGATCGGCCGCTCCGCCCGTTGACCGCAGCAGAGGTTGCAGCCCTCCCTGTCGACGAAACGATGGCGCACTTCGATTTGAGCGGGCCCCATGCCTCCGGCGGCACCGAGTCAACCGTCGAAAGCACCATCGTGGGGAGTGGCAGCGAGACGACCGGCCCGACTGGGGACGACGAACCAGCCGGACCAGGGGGAGCGTCCGCAGACCAGCCTGCCACGCCGGTGGACGACACCCTCGAGCCGAGCGAGACGGCCGGCATCGACCGCGACGCCCTCCCCGTCTCTCAGACGATCTCCGATGTCGCCGTCACCCACGTCACCGGTGGCTCAGCATCCCTCGCCGCCGTAGGCGACGAGCTACGCGTGCTCTGGGCGACGCCGAAGCCCGGATACGTCGTGGGTCTCCGGTTCGAGAGCCCAACCCAGCTCTTCATCACCTTCACGAGCACGAGCAACCAGTCGACCCTCGCAGCCGTCCTGGATGAATCGGGAATCCTCATCGACACGTCCGAATCGAGAAGGTGATCGACGAGGAGCAAGCACCAAGACCGAAACGAGCCCGGGGTCTTGTGTCTTGCTACTTGTGTCTTGCGACTGGCCTACGCCAGCGCCACGAGCTCCAGCATCGACTCGTCGAAGTACGCGTGTTCACCGTCGGGGAGCAGGATGACGCGGTCCGGTTCAAGAGCGCCGACGAAGTCCGTGTCGTGGCTCACGAGGACGAGCGTCCCCTCGTACTGCCTGAGGGCTTTGAGCAGCGCGTCCTTGGCCTGCGGATCGAGGTTGTTCGTCGGCTCGTCGAGGAGCAGCACGTTGTGCCCGGCAACCACTAGTCGGGCGAGGGCGAGCTTCGTCTTCTCACCACCCGAAAGGGTCCCGGCGTCCTGATCGGTCTTGTCCGCGAGCAGGAAGTGGCCGAGCACGGTCCTCAGATCGCGATCAGGGAGGCGACTGGCGCCCCGCATGAGGTCGAGAACGGTCACACCCACGACGATGTCCTCGTGTTCCTGGGCGTAGTACCCGGGCGCCGCCCGGAGCCCCGCCTCAACGGAGCCGAGGTCGGCCGACTCGACGCCGGCAAGGATCTTGAGAAGCGTCGTCTTCCCCGCACCGTTGAGACCCATGATGATGAGACGCTCCCCGCGGTCGACGTCCACGTCGACGTCCACGAACACGACGTTGTGGCCATACGCCTTCGCGAGCCCCTCGGCGCGCAGGGGGGTGCGCCCGGAGCGCTCCGGCTGCGGGAAGCGCAGCGCGACTCCCTTGCGTTCCTTCTGAACGTCGACGAGTTCGTCCTGGATCCTCTTGACCCGCGTCTCCCATGTCCGGGCGCGTTTCGCCATCTTCTCGGTCGTGCCCTTGAAGCGCCGGATGCCCTCTTCGAGGCGGGCAATCTTCGCCTCCTGTTGTCGCCGCTCGCGGATCCGCTGCTCCCGCCGGCGTTCCCGCTCGTCGATGTAGTACGAGTAGTTGCCGCGAAACGGATCGGTCCTGCCGCCCTCGACGGCCAGCACGGATGTGATCGACTCGTCGAGAAGCGGAAGATCGTGTGAGACGATGAGGAGCCCGCCTTCGTACTCGGCGAGGAATGCCATGAGCCATGCCTTCGCATCGAGATCGAGGTGGTTCGTCGGTTCGTCGAGGAGCAGCGTCGTTGTCCCGGCGAACAGGATGCGGGCAAGCTCAACGCGCCTGCGCTGCCCACCCGACATGGTCGCCACCGGCTGGTCGAGCTCAGCGGTGCCGATTCCGAGCGCCGAGGCGAACCGCTTCGCCTCCGCTTTCGCCACATAGCCTCCCCGAACGGTGAACTCGTCATCGAGCCGGCCGAAGCGGCGGATAAGACGGTCGCGATCCGCTCCATCGGTGTTCTCCATTCGCCGCCGCGTGTCCTCCATCTCCCGCTCGATTGCCCCGATATCGCGTGCCATGAGCACGCGTTCAAGGGCCGTGAGGTCGGTGTCGTCGATGTCGGAGAGAGCGGCTTCCTGCGACAGGTACCCGATCGTCCCGCTGCGCACGATCGAGCCTTCCGGAGGCTCGAGAGAGCCGTCAAGCGTGCGGAGCAGCGTCGTCTTGCCGGCCCCATTCGGGCCGACGAGCCCGATCTTGTCCCCCGACTGCACGGAGAACGAGACGCCTGAAAGCAGGCGCCGCGCACCGGCATCGATAGCGACGTCACGGACAAGGATCATGAGGAAACGCTAGGTGGACGGCTTCGGCTACCGACCGTCGATGCCCGGCGGGGCCGCCGCGGTCTCGTTCACGTACTGGTCGACGAATCCCGGGAACGCGTCATCGTCGAGCGGCCGGGCGATGAGGAACCCCTGCACTCGGGTACAGCCGAGTTCGCCGAGGAAACGGAGTTGCTCCTCCGAGTCGACACCCTCCGCGATCACGTCGAGGCGTAGGTTGCGGGCCAGCCCGATGATCGCCGATGACACCGCGATGCCGTCTCGGTTCGTGAGCCCGCCGGTGATGAAAGACCGGTCGATCTTGAGGGTATCGATCGGGAGTTGGGTCAGGTATCCGAGCGACGAATACCCAGTTCCGAAATCGTCGATGCTCACGGTCACGCCGAGCTCCCTCAGCCGTTCGAGGGCTCGCCGGGTCTCCTCGAGATCGCTCAACAACGCCCCCTCGGTGAGCTCAACATCGAGGAATCGGGGGTTGAGCTTGGCGGCCGCAAGGGAGGCCACAACCGTCTCAACGAGGTTCCCGGCACGGAACTGGCGGGACGACAGATTGACCGACATGCGCATCGGGGGCAGCCCGGCGTCGATCCACTCACGCATCTGGAGGCAGGCATGATCGAGCACCCACTGCCCGAGCGGGACGATGAGGTCCGATTCCTCAGCGAGGGTGATGAATTCCTGCGTCGGGATCGTCCCCAACTCGGGATGGTTCCATCGCAGGAGGGCTTCAACGCCGATCACCGTTCGCCGCTCCGTGTCGACCTTCGGCTGGTACTTGAGAGAGAGCCCTTCGTTCGCGTCGATTGCCTTGCGTAGCCCATCGAGGAGCGCCAGTCGCTGTGTCGTGCGCTCCCGCAGCTCGCTCGTGTAGAACTGGTACGTGTCGCGGCCCGCGTCCTTCGCGCTGTACATGGCGATGTCGGCGCCCTTGAGGAGATCCTCGGCCGTGTCGCCGTCGAGCGGATATGCCGCGATCCCCATCGACGTCGTGACGACGAGTTCGTCGCCGCCGACCCGATAGGGAGTCGCGAGAGCCCTCAGGATCTTCGTTGCGACCTGGCCGGCATCCTCCACCCGCTGGCCCCCCTCGAGGATGACCGTGAATTCGTCGCCGCCAAGGCGGGCAACCGTGTCGGACTCTCGCACACAGCCGACGAGCCGCTCGGCCGCCTGACGCAAGAGGGCATCTCCAACGGCGTGGCCGAGTCGGTCGTTGACCTCTTTGAAGCCATCGAGGTCGAGGAACATGAGGGCGACCACCGAACCGTCGCGTCGTGCGCGGGACACGGCGCTCTCGAGGCGGTCGGAGAAGAGCGTCCGGTTGATGAGGCCCGTGAGCGGGTCGTAGCGGGCAAGGTAGTTGAGGCGTTGCTGATCGAGCTCTCGTTCGAAGCGATGAGCCTCGCTGCTCTCCCTCCACGACTGCTTCAGGTTGCGGACCGCGGGGCGGAAGAGGAACAGGCCTTCGAGGACGAGGAGCACGAGCGTTGCGATGAGCAGGAAGTACTCGGTCTGCTGCAGGGCAATCGTTCGCTCCCCCGACACGCGAAGGTACGACGCAACGACCTGCTGCATCGCGAGGCCGTACCCTGCCCCGGCCGCCGTAACCGCATCGGCTGCGGCCTCAGACGGCCTTCCGCGGTCGCGGAGGATCTGCTGCACCTTCTGCGTCGCCGCCTTGAGGCTCTCGAACTCTGCGTCGGCGTCGGTGTGGAATCTCTCGACTGCTGTTCCGCTCAGCGCCGGTATGCCGAGCTCTGCGTCCCCGTTAAGGAACACGTCGTGCATGTACTCGATCTCCGCGAGGCCCGCGGCGAGTTCCTCCTGCAGCGGAGCCGAACTCCCCTTGACTGCCTGCTGGGACAGATCGCTCACTCTCGAGGCGAGATATCCCTGTCGCAGCCCGTATTCGAGGACCGTGGAGTCCTGCTCCTGCGCCCCGAGCGCTCGGGAGGTGACAATGGTCGAGAGGACGGAGAGAACGCCGATGAGAGCGAGCGCGAGCACGTACCGGCCGATCGGCCGTTCCGGCATGTCTGCCGCTTCACCCACAGCTGAGTTCGAACCGAAGCGGCGTCGCAGCCGCAGTCCGAGTCTGCCCATTGTCTCCGATCTCTTGGAGTACCTATCGGCATCAACCAACGGAGTTTGAGCCTCCGTCTACGATGGGCACACGCGACTAAGGAGCAACCGTGACCTTCTGGGAGCTGTTCTTCATCCTGCTCATCTGGATACCCCTCGTCACCCTGTGGGTATTCACGCTCATCGATCTGTTCAGACGCACCGACATCTCGGGTGCAGCGAAGGCTCTCTGGGCAATCGCGATCATCTTCCTGCCGCTCATCGGCATGCTCGTCTACTTCATCGTGTTCGACTCGGCCGGAGAGCCTCTGACACCGGCCGCCGTCCAGGAGGCCGAACCAGAGGCCGGTTCCGGCGCGGCAGACGTCGCCGACCAACTCGAGCGGCTCGCGGACCTGCGTGATCGAGGCATCCTCACCGACGGCGAGTTCCAGAGGGAGAAGGACAAGCTGCTCGGCGTCGAGCCACAGTGACCGCCGGAGAGGGAACGCTCCTCCTCGTCTTCGTCGTGATCCCGATCGTCGTGCTTTGGATCGCGGCGATCCTCCACATCGTCTTCCGTCGTCCGGATCTCTCGCCCGTGCACAAGGCGATCTGGATCGGGATCGTGTTGATCGTCCCGACGATCGGGGTGCTCGTGTACGTACTCCTGAGGCCGGCGCCATCGTTGCGATGGTCGAAGGGGGATGATCCGACGGTGTCTGGTGCGGCAATCGACGAAGTCCACGGGCTGATTGCTCTCCACGACTCGGGAACGATCGGCGACGAGGAGTTCGGTCGACGCAAGGCGGAGGTCTTCGGCCTCATCTAGGTACTCGGTACTCGGTGCTCGGTACTCGGCCAAGAGCGTGCGTCGATACCGGATACCGGAAACCGCCGAGCGAAGCGAGGCACCGTGCCCGGGGAGGGATTCGAACCCCCACGCCCCAGAAGGGACAGCGGAGTTTAAGTCCGCCGCGTCTACCGGTTTCGCCACCCGGGCCACGGGCGATCGTAGCGGCCCGGCCCAGAACCAAGGAACGCGACCTTGAGTACCATCTGAGCGCCGATTCACAACCACGGAGGCTCAAGCAGTGAAGGTGTTCCCGCCGGACAAGATCCGCAACGTTGCGCTCGTCGGACACTCCGGTTCCGGCAAGACCACCCTCGCAGAGGCCCTCCTCTATCGGGCCGGGACGATCAACCGACTCGGCACCGTCGAGGACGGCAGCACGGTGACCGACTTCGACCCCGAAGAGCACGCCAGAGGCATGTCCCTGTCGCTCGCTCTCGCGCCGTTCGCGTGGAACGGCTTCAAGATCAACCTCATCGACACTCCCGGGTACGCCGACTTCGTGGGCGATGTGCACTCGGCGATGCGGGTCGCCGACCTCGCTGTCTTCGTCGTCTCCGCCGTCGACGGCGTCGAAGTCCAGACCGAGTACGCATGGGGCATCGCCGAGGACCTCAACGTGCCGCGGATGATCTTCATCAACAAGCTCGACAAGGAACGCGCGTCCTTCGAAAAGACCCTCGACCAACTCAAGGACCGCTTCGGCGCCGGCATCGCACCGATTGAGCTCCCCATCGGCGAGCAGGCCACGTTCCGCGGCGTCGCCGACCTCTTCCGCAACAAGGCCTACACCTACGACTCCGGCAAGGCCGAAGAGGCCGAGATCCCGGAGGAGATGTCCGAACGGGAGAGCGAGGTCCACGACAATCTCATCGAAGGCATCGTCGTCGCGGATGACGACATGCTCGAGCAGTACCTCGAGGGTGAGATCCCGTCGGTGAGCGATCTCGAGTGCACGATGGCCAAGGGCATCGCAGCCGCGACGGTGTTCCCGGTCGTGTGCGGCTCTGCGACCGGCCCGATCGCCGTTGATCGCCTCGCCGACTTCATCACCGAACTCGCCCCGGCCCCGGCGGACCGTCCGCCGATGGTGGTCGGCGCCGGCGACCAGACCGTCGAGGTGGTCTCCGATGCGACCGGCGATCCGCTCGGATTCGTCTTCAAGACGATCGCCGACCCCTACGTCGGGCAGATCTCGCTCATGCGCATCCGCTCCGGCACCCTCCGTCCTGAGATGACCTTGTCGAACAGCCGCTCTGGATCCGACGAGAAGCTCGCCAAGCTCGCCACCATGATCGGCAAGGAGACGGAGCTCGTCGACTCCGCCCCGGCCGGCGACATCATCGCCGTCGCGAAGCTTTCGGATACGGCGACCGGAGACACGCTTGCCCCGAAGAACACGCCCGTGAAGCTGCCTCCCGTCGATCGCCCCAAACCTGTTCTCGCCACCGCGGTGTTGGCGAAGACGCAAGCCGACGAGGACAAGCTGGCCAACGCGCTCCGTCGCGTCCTTGCCGAGGATCCTGCGCTCCGACTCGAGCGCAACAGCGAGACGAAGCAGACGTTGCTGTGGGGCATGGGTGAGACCCACCTCACGATCACGCTCGAGCGCCTCGAGCGCAAGTTCGGCGTCGGCGTGACCACCGAGAAGGCGAAGGTCCCGTTCCGTGAGACGATCTCACGCACGGCGCAGGCTGAGGGGAAGTACAAGAAGCAGACCGGTGGCCACGGCCAGTACGGCGTCTGCTTCCTGCGCCTCTCGCCGCTCCATCGAGGAGATGGGCTTGAGTTCGTCGACGAGATCAAGGGTGGCTCGATCCCGCGCCAGTTCATCCCCGCCGTCGAGAAGGGCGTTATGGAGACGATGGCCGACGGGGGCACGTACGGATTCCCCGTGGTCGACGTTCAGGTCGCCGTCTACGACGGCAAGTACCACTCTGTCGACTCGTCTGAGATGAGCTTCAAGATGGCAGGCAAACTCGGGTTCAAGGCCGCGATGGAGCAGGCCGGACCAATCATGCTCGAACCGATCTCACGCGTTGAGGTCACAGTCCCCGCCGACTACCAGGGCGACGTCATGGGCGATCTATCGTCACGACGCGGACAGCTCCAGGGCACGGAGGCCGCCCCCGGAGGGAAGCAGATGATCACGGCGCTCGTGCCGACCTCGGAGATCATGAGCTATGCGATCGACCTGCGTTCGATCACCCAGGGGTGGGGACATTTCACGACCGCCCACAGCCACTACCAGGAGCTTCCGTCGCACATGGCCGACCAGATCGTTGCAGAGCGTGAGGACGACTAGCGAGCCGGAGGTGCCGCTCGGTCGCTGAGCAACTCAAGCGATCGGCGACAGTACGAGCCCATCGAGGAGGTCGTGCTCGCTCACGGTCACGCGGTTGATGTCGGTCGCGACCAGTGACGCTTCCGCGATCACGGCCCCTGCGAGGATTACCGGGGCCCGCTTCGGATCGATCGACGGGATGGCCGCCGTCTCCTCGAACGTCATCGCTGCGAGGCGCTCGACGACGGCCGATAGATCCTCGGCACGAAGGACGGTGCCGTCGACTCGATCGCGATCGTACGTGTCGAGGCCCAAGGCGATCGCGGCGAGGCTCGTGAACGTCCCCGCCACGCCGATTGCGCATTCCGGGAGACCGGGGAGCCGCACACCCTCGAACGCCCTGGCAGCCGCGGTTCTTGCTGATTCGATTTCGAGCACGGAAGCGGGCCGTGACGGCAGTGCCCGCTCGGTGAGCCGCACCGAGCCGAGGTCGATGCTCGTCGAGTACTCGACGGTGTCGCTGCCGTAGACGAACTCGGTCGATCCCCCGCCGATGTCGATGACGACGGCCGACGAGCAGTCCCGGATTCGGGCGGTTGCTCCGCGAAACGAGAGCTCTGCTTCCTGGTGCCCTTGGATGATCTCGGGCCGCACCCCGAGGATCCGCTCCGCTTGATCGACGAAGGCCGGGCCGTCGGCCGCGTCCCGCGTCGCCGACGTTGCGACGGCTCGCCGACGCGCGACGCCGAGCCGGTCCATCGTATCCCCGTACCGGTCGAGCACTTCGAGGGTGGCGGCAACTCGGGTTGCGTCGAACCGTCCGGTGCGATCAACGCCGGCACCGAGCCCGGTCACTTCGACGGCCCTGTGCAGTTCACGGTCCCCGTCGACGACGAGGAGCCGCATCGAGTTTGTGCCGATGTCGACCGCGCCGACGATCATCTCGGCTCGACCCACTCGGGGTTGTGCCCAACCGTGCCTTCCCCCGTCTCAACGATGCACGCACATCGGCAGTCGAGCGGTTCGATCTGGTCGGCCGTCCACTGACCGACCGGGTTGCGGTTGCCGGCTGCGGTGTCCGCGTAATGGGCATGGAGACACTTGACGCCTGCGCCGGTTCCACCGACCCCTCCGGTCGGCCGGTGCCCCGCGTAGTCGGGAGGGATCATCTCGTCCCTCGTCGCCGCGTACCGCTCCATCGCCGCCGTGTGCTCAGCAGCCAAGTCCGTGTCGGCGTCGATCATCCGCTCGGCCTGCCTCACTCCCCCGGCGGCCTCGATCCGTCCGATGCGCCGCGCGGCGAGCGGGCAGGTGAGCCAGTAGAGCGTCGGAAAGGGCGTGCCGTCGTCGAGCAGCGGCGGAACGACGATGGCGACGGGGAGCCCGAGATGGCACCGCGCCACGACGTCAACGGACGAACGAGGAGGTCTGCCGATCTGAACCTCGACGACGCTGCGGTCATCCATCGGAGTCGACGTCGCTCCCGGCCACGAAGTCCCAGATTCTCTGCCAGAACGGCCGCTCGTCGGTCCGCACGATCGGGTCGGGGGCGCCTTCCACAGTCGGCGATTCGTCGGGCACGCTCACGACGTAGGCAACCTCGCCGGGACGGACGAGTCCGTACTGCTCCCGAGCGATGCGCTCGACCTCGGCATCCGTGTCGAGCCGGGAGATGTCTTCAGCGAGAGCCTGGTTCTCCCTCTGCAGGGCATCGAGCTGCTCCTGTGAGCGCTCGATCTGCCGCTGCTGCCCGATGAGCTGCCGGAACGGCAGGATCCCCGACACGGTGAGAGCAAGCGCCCCGAGCAGAACGATGGCGAGCACCCACCCCCACCGCTGTTTGCGGGGCGGCGCGTGCCGTTCGGTGTACTCGAGGGTATCGGTCATCACCCCACCTTGAACGGGGCCCATCCGGCGTATCGGGCTTCGTCGCCGAGGTCCTCTTCGATGCGGAGGAGCTCGTTGTACTTCGCAGTCCGCTCACCACGGGCGGGCGCTCCGGTCTTGATCTGGCCTGCGTTCGTCGCCACCGCGAGATGAGCGATGTACGGGTCCTCGGTCTCCCCCGAGCGGTGGCTCACCATGCGTCCGTACTGGTTGACGGCCGCGGTGCTCATCGTGTGGAGCGTCTCGGAGAGCGAACCGATCTGGTTCACCTTGATGAGGATCGCGTTCGCGACGCCGAGGTCGATCGCCTTGATGAGGAACTCCTCGTTCGTGACGAGGAGATCGTCGCCGACGAGCTGGATCCGCTTCCCGAGTTTGTCCGTGAGCAGCTTCCAGCCTTCCCAATCACCTTCGTCGAGCCCGTCTTCGATGGAAATGATCGGGTATCCGTCGACGAGTCCGGCGAGGTGGTCGACCATCTCCTCGGCGGTCAGCTCGGCACCCGAGAGGTGGTAGCGGCCGGCGCGATGAATCTCGCTCGCGGCGACGTCGAGAGCGATCGAGATCTCTTCTCCCGGCCGGTAGCCGGCGGCGTCGATGGCTTCGATGATGATGTCGAGCACGGCCTGGTCATCCGGGAGGTCCGGTGCGAAGCCGCCCTCGTCGCCGACGTTCGTCGTGAGCCCGCGTCCGGCGAGCACCTTCTTCAATGCGTGGTACGTCTCGACTCCGGCGCGGAGGGCCTCGCTGTAGGAGGGGAGGCCGCCGGGCACGAGCATGAACTCCTGGACGTCGACGGAGTTCGCCGCGTGAGCGCCTCCGTTGAGAACGTTGAAGCAAGGCGTCGGCAGGACCCTGCCGTCGGTGCCGCCGAGGTAGCGGTAGAGCGGCAAGCCGACCGACTGCGCCGCGGCACGAGATGTAGCGAGCGACACGGCGAGGATGGCGTTGGCTCCCAGGTTGGCCTTGTTGGGAGTGCCGTCGAGGTCGAGCATGATCTGGTCGATCTGCTCCTGGCGGGTTGCATCGAGGCCGGTGAGGGCGGGAGCGATGCTGTCGTTCACGTTGCCGACGGCCTTGAGCACGCCCTTGCCGAGGTATCGCTCGCCGCCGTCCCGCAGCTCAACGGCTTCGGAGACGCCGGTTGAGGCGCCGGACGGGACGATCGCCCAGCCCGCCGAGCCGTCGATCAGGGTCACATCTGCTTCAACAGTCGGGTTGCCGCGAGAGTCGAGGACCTCACGCGCGGTGATGGTGTCGATGAGGGTCATAGCTCGGTCCTTTCCGGGTCGAGGGTATACGAGGAAGCGGACTCCCCCGCGGATACTACGGCTTTCGAAGTTACCCAGAGGCGCTCGAGTTCGTCGATGTTCAAGTCTCGCAGACGCTGTCCTGCTTCGCTTGCGAGGCGCTCGACAACCCTGAATCGGGCGGCGAATGTGTCGCTGGCGCGTGACAGCGCGATCTCCGGATCGACGGCGAGGTGCCGGGAGAGGTTGATGACGGCGAAGAGCAGGTCGCCGAGTTCTGCAGTTGCGAGATCGCGGTCCGCACGGACCTCTCGGAGCTCTTCGAGCTCCTCGGCCACCTTGTCGAACACCGGGCTCGCGTCGGGCCAATCGAAGCCCACGGTCGCGGCACGCCGCTGGATCTTGTCTGCCCTGGCGATACCCGGCAACACGGCGGGCACATCATCCATGAGCGACTCACGGCCTTTCTCCGCGTTCTTCAACTCCTCCCAGTTCGAGAGGACCTCCCCCACCTCGTCGGCAACGACGTCACCGAACACGTGTGGGTGGCGATGAACGATCTTGCGCCGTATCCCCTCGGCGACTTCGTCCATGTCGAAGGCTCCCGCTTCGGCTGCGAGCGTTGCGTGGAAGACGACCTGGAGGAGGAGGTCGCCGAGCTCTTCTTCGAGGACCGCGTAGGCGCCGTGGTCCGGTTCGCCGCCCGGTGCGTCGGCCGGGAGCGTGCTGATCGCGTCGACCGTCTCGTACGTCTCCTCGATGAGATGACTCACGAGCGTGTGGTGGGTCTGCTTCGCGTCCCACGGGCACTCCACGCGAAGGATGCGGTTTGTTGCGACCAGACCGAGCAGACCAACGTCGGCAGCCGGCACGAAGAGCGTCGACCGCGGTCCTACGTCGGCGTGCGGCAGGTCCTCGATCGCCATGATGTCGACCATCGCATCCCCGTCGCCGAGCCGGTCGAGCAGCGTGACGGTGTACGAGTCGGGGAGCACGCGTCCGAGCGTGGTTGCCACGTCGGCGGCGACGAGCGGTGTGTCGATCTGAGTGATGAAGGCTGGTGCGTGGAGCGGCAGCGGGTCCGGCATGTTCCTCGCGTCGAGCACCTGGAGGCCGTCGGCTATTGGATCGACGCCCACGGTGACGCAGGCCATGTCGATGAACGACTCCCCAGGGTGGATCTCGATGGCAAGGCCCCCGGCCGCTGCGGCCTCTCTGAGCAGCGTCACCGCCCGTTCCCCGACCGCAGCGCTCCCCGGCACTGCGTACGCCACCGGTCCCATGTGTGCCGCTTCGAGAACCCGTTCGACGATGGCGCCGTAGACGGCGTCGAATCCTTCACCCGACTCGTAGAGATCGTCGCACGCGGTAACGGGCCGGAGCGAAGCGAGTTCGGCCGCTGACGGGTGTTGAAGCGTGCGGACGATCACCTGTGTCGAGGGATCGGTAAGAACCTCCAAATCGCCGGGGCGGAGACGGTCGAGTCCGGCGGGACCGAGACCGACAACGGTGATCGGTCCGGTCATCCCGACGGCGGGGGAAGGATGCCGTGCGATGTCGGTGCCCACGTGCCGATCTGGGATCGCACCGAGATGTCGGCAGCCTTGATCGCTTCGTCGACCCACTGGATCCACAGCTCTCCGACGATGCCGGGATGCAGGTAGGCGAGCGGGTCGGCGAGGAACTCGTCGAGCGACTCGGGACCGAATCGTTCGTCGATGACGATGACGTGCCATCCGAATTCCGACGCGACGGGATCGGTGATCACTCCGAGCGGAGCCGTTGCGGCGCTGGTCGAGAAGTCGGGAACGTAGTCGCCTGCAGCCTGCGGGCACGGCAGCTCTCCGCCGGGGCTGAACGTGTCGAGCGAGACCTCGTCGGCGACTGCAGCGAAGTCCTCGCCGGCTTCGACCCGTGCCTTCGCGTCGGCCGCCTCTTCCGGAGTTGCCGTCAGAATGTGCCTGGCGCACACCTCAACGAGCATCTCCGGTTGGTTCGCATAGATGTCGGTGAGAAAATCCACGTCGTCAATGAGTTCCGCCGCCACCGCGTCCCGGATGATGAACTGCTCGGCCACGGCTTCGACGGTGGCATCGGTCCGCTCGGGGTTCGATCCCACGCTTTCGAAGACCGGCGCCTCGTCGGCATTCGGGCTCGCGATCTTCGCCGCGATCGCGTCGGGATCATCGAGGCCGGTCAGTCCGTAGTCCCGCTCCGCGGCACTCTTCTGCGCCTCGAGGTAGATGAGGTTCGTGAGGTCGCCCCGGTACGCCTCACCGTCGAAGTCGGACGTGTCCTCGAAGCTCGTCCGAAGAGCGATGACGGACTCGTGCTCGATCGTCGCATCATCGACAGTGGCGACGATCGATCCATTCGAACACGAGGCGGCCACGACTGCCGCAGCCGCGGCGAGGAGCAGGATTCTGGTGGAAAGACGCATGAGTGTTTGATTCCGGTTCGGGGAGATGCAGTCTACGGGGCCCCAGTAGTCACCGGCGCGCCCGGCCGTTGGACCGCTCTGCGAGCACGAACCCTCCGGCGATGCCGGATCGATCGCCGAGACCGGGAGCGACGAGGAATCCGGACGCGTGGCTCTCGAACGCAGAAGACTCGATGTAGCCGTTGAGCGATTCGAGCATCTGGCCTCTCGTCGCTTCGAGAAGGCCGGGGAGTTTCGCTACGCCGCCGCCGATGATGATGCGCTGCGGCGAGACGGTCACGACGAGGTTCGCCATCGCTTGCCCGAGACTGTGGGCGGCGAGTTCAACGGCCCGAGGCGTGTCGTCACCGAGATCCTGCGCTGGCCGGCCCCATCGCTTCGCGATAGCGGGACCGGAGACGAGGCCTTCGAGGCAGTCGCCGTGAAATGGGCACGCTCCAGCGAACTCGTCGCCGAGCAGGCGCGGAATCCGGATGTGGCCGATTTCGGGGTGCACGAGGCCGTGGAGCGGCTCGCCGTTGACGACCCCTCCCCCTCCGACGCCGGTTCCCACGGTGATGTAGAGGAACGTGTCGAGTCCCTGAGCGGCTCCCCAGCGACCCTCGCCGAGCGCAGCACCATTGACGTCGGTGTCGAACCCCACAGGGACGCCGAACGCTGCGTTGAGTCTGCCGACTACGTCGGTCCCGGACCATCCGGGCTTCGGCGTCGACGTCACATGCCCGTACGTCGGGGAGTCCGGATCGAGGTCGACCGGTCCGAACATGGCGACACCGATCGCATCGAGCGGTCCGTGCTCAGAGAAGAACCCAACGACGCGCGCGAGCGTCTGGTCGGGTGTCGTCGTTGGGATCGTGACTTCAGCGGCAATGTCATCCGGGGCGGTGCCGATAGCGCAGACGAACTTCGTGCCGCCTCCTTCGATGCTGCCGTAGATCGCCATCGGGACGATCCTACCGGTCGCTTCAGGGCGGGTCGGCGCCGACGGGGGTTCGGAGGAGGCGGCGTTTCTGTGGCGGGGAGTTGGGGTCGATGTGGAGGCCTTGTTGGTGGACGGCGATGTGGTGGTGGAACCAGCACAGGGTGGTGAGGTTCTCCGGGTCGTGGCTCCCGCCGTCTGCCCGGTACCGGATGTGGTGTGGTTGGAGCCGATACCGCGATGTGCAGCCCGCAATGGTGCAGCCTCCGTCACGGTGGGCGACGAGGCGCCGCACGGCGGGAGGGATCTGGCGAAGAGCCTTCGATGTGACGACGGGGCGTCCCTGTTCGAGGCCGATGATCTGCACCGTGCCGGTGCACAGGAGTTCCTCGAGGGTGTTGGGTCCGACCCTGGGTCCGTATTCGACGGTGGCGCCCAACTCGCCGCCCGAGCCATTGGCCTGGCCCAGGTCGACGAAGACCGTCACGGTGGACCGGACCGCTTCGCGGGCTTCGTCTGTCTTCTGGTCAAGCGAGTCTTGGGCCATCACGACGAGGGCGTCGGCTTGGCGTTGTGCCCGGGTGCAGGTCTCGCCGCCGGGGAGGAGTCGGAGTTGGTCGGCACGGCCACACAACGCCTGTTCGACGATCCGGCCCTCCACTGCGGGGAGCTGGCCAGACAGGCGCCACGACGACTCGTCGAGGGTGGGTTGGATCGAGACGAACCGGCCGGCGAAGATGTCATGCTCGTCGTTGCGCGTCACCCGGCGCTGACGGGCCGTCAACCGCCCAACACCGGCGAGATCCAACGACTCGGAATGATCCAGCGTCGTGCGGTCCGCTCCGGCGTCGGCGAGACGCATCACCGCTACGGCACGGTCGAACGTGATGTCCCCTTCGGCGAGACGGTTGTTCACCGGCCGATACCTCGCGAGATGCCGCGCCGCGAACACCATGTCCGTCGCGTTCTGCCGGGTCACGTCCAGCTCGGCCGATAGCCAATCGACCATCGACCGGTGCCCCTCGGCTCCGTCGATGTTGACCTTGTCCAACTCGTTCACCAACACCGCCTGCTCGCAATGCAGATCAGACAGTTGCGCTTCGACTTCACGAAGCCTCTCACGCATCTGAGTCGCGGATCGGGTTGACCAGAACATGATGACAACATATCAACCAGGTGGGACAGAAACGGTCGAGCAGATGCAGGTTCTGCTCGTGCGAATGAGGTAGGCAGACCGCGTCCCCCAGGCGCAGGTAAGACTTCACGTTCGACCGCCCAGATCAACCGGCTATGGGGCGGGGGTGGGTGTCGATACCCGTCGACTCGTCGGCGTCTCGGGCGTAGCGTGAGAGGTGGACCGGTCGGTGCATGGCTGTTCCCTGGAGGTGTGTGTGATGAGATTTCCCAAGCCGGTTGAAGGGGTCTTCCCCAACACGATGGCCTACATTCGGTGGGGTGATGGCCCCAAGACTCTGCTGGTGATCCCAGGCGGACCCGGCAACGACTCGCCTTCCGAGCGACGGGTCCGGATGATGATTGGCCGGTCGCTGCTACGGCCCCTGGTTGAGAGCGGTTACAGCCTGTCGAGGGTCACCCGGCGTCGGGGCATGCCCAAAGGGCACACGATCGAGGACATGGCCGGCGACTACGCCGACCTGATCGCCGCCGAGTTCGACGGCAAGGTCGACCTCGTCGTCGGTCTCTCCTACGGCGGACTCGTCGGTCAGTATCTCGCTGCTAACCATCCCGACCGGTTCGACCACATCGCTCTGGTCGGTGCCGCCCATACCATGAGCGAACACGGTCGCCGCCTCGGTTACGACGGGGCCGCAGCCCTCAGCCGGGGCGATTGGGCCGGGGCGGGACGATGCTGTCGGACTCGTGGCTGCGATGGGCCGCCCCCGCCCTGGGCACGGTCATGGGGCAGATGTTCCGCTCGCACCCCCACGACCAGTTCGCCTCGG
>JBDLHX010000001.1:0-64302 GCA_039715165.1 Actinomycetota bacterium | reverse complement strand
CTATCGCAGCGAAAGTGAGACAACCAGACATGGTCGGCATGCTGTCGATGTTCTGGCTCTTCCCACTCATGTTGGCCAGTACGGCGTTTGCGCCGGTCGAGACCATGCCGGGCTGGCTTCAGCCGTTCGTCAAGTATCAACCGATCTCGGCAGCGTCCAACGCTGTGCGGGGACTTGCCAACGGGATAGCAGTCGGCGACGAGATCATGTTGACCTTCGTGTGGATCGCCGTCCTCCTCGTCGTGTTCGCTCCACTCTCTGTCCGTCTCTACCGGAAGGTCGGCTGATGGGCGCCACGACATCGGGCGATCATCCGGACGGTTCGATGACAACCGATGGCCGGATCATCCACGCGACCCTCGCCCTCATCAGCGAACACGGCCTCGGCGCCGTAACGATGTCACAAGTCGCTGACGTTGCCGGTGTGGCGCGCCAAACGCTCTATAACCACTACGGGGACATCGACGGCATCGTTGCCGCGGCGATTGACCGACACAACCGCCAGAGCATCGACCTTCTAGAAGCTGCGCTGCAGATAGCGGAATCTCCAACCGCCAAGATCGAGCAAATGGTTCGGCATTTCGTAATGGTCGGTGCGCACGCGCAGCACGCATTCGACTTCGCCATCGGCCTCTCCGCTGACGTACGAGCCACGCTCGACATCTACAGCAAAGCCGTCGAGCAACACATCAGCGGCACTCTTGATGATGGTCGACAAAGCGGAGACTTCAGATCCGACCTCACGCCCGAGATCGACACGATCCTCGTCCGGGCAATTCTCGACGGCATCCGCGAACTCGCTGCGAACACGCCCGACCAAGCATCACGGATCGCAACCACCGGGACACGCACCATCCTCGCAGCAGTGCGTTGATCGCAGACAGCCACTGCTTGCGGGCTAGCGAATAGCCGGTGTTATGTGTGGCAGATGTGCCGCCCGCGAGGAGAGCCTCCTTGCATCGCGCGTGATGGCGCTCGAAACTAGGCAGCATGCGGATCGTCATCATCAATGGCCCCAACCTCAACCTCATCGGCACGCGCTCTCCGGAGATCTACGGGACGACGAGTCTGAGCGAGCTCGAGGAGGCGTGTCGCGGCTGGGCGACCGATCTCGGGGCAACGGCTGAGACCTACCAGTCAAACCATGAGGGCGACATCATCGATCGTCTGCACTCGGCACGCGAAGCCGATGCCGTCATCATCAACCCCGGAGCGTTTACGCACTATTCGTACGCAATTCGCGACGCCATCGACGCGATCGGCACGCCGACCGTCGAAGTCCACATCTCGAACATCAAGGACCGCGAGCCATGGCGACGCGTGTCGGTGGTGTCCGACGTATGCGCCGCCACCATCTACGGCCGTGGCATCCGCGGCTATCGCGATGCGATCAACCATGTGATCTCACGAGCCGCTTGGCCGATGGAGACGATCTCGTACGGACCGGACGACGACCACGTCGGTGACCTGCGCATCCCGGACGGGCCCGGGCCCTTCCCTGTAGCCGTGTTGCTCCACGGTGGCTTCTGGCGCGACGTCTTCACCCGGGACCTGCTCGACGCGGCAGCCGTTGATCTCACCCGCCGCGGATGGGCAACATGGAATGTCGAGTTCGCTCGGGTCGGTGGTGGCGGCGGCTGGCGAGCGAGCTCGGCCGACGCGGCTGCGGCGATCGCCTCGCTCGGATCATTCGGCGTCGATCACGGGCTCGACCTCGATCGTGTCGTTCTCGTCGGGCACGGTTCCGGCGGACAGCTCGCTCTCCGCGCGACACGGGACGTCGAGCAGGTCGGCATCTCCGCCGTCGTTGGGCTCGCTCCGATCGGTGATCTCGAAGCTGCACACCGGGCCGGGATCGGGGACGATGCGGTGGCAGCGTTCGTTCGAAGCTCCCCCGACGAGTCACCCAATCGCTACAACGCGGCTTCCCCCATCCGCAATCTCCCCCTCGGAGTGCCGCTGCTCATCGTCCACGGTGACGAAGACGACCGCATCCCCGCTGCGATCAGCCGGTCCTATGCGGGACGCGCTGCCGACGAAGGGGACACTGTCGTGTACCACGAGCTCGAAGGCGTCGGACATGCCGAGCTCATCGACCCGGCGGCTCCGGCGTGGGCCAAGGTCGTCGAGGAGCTCGACCGTCTCAGGTAGCGAGGTCGACGAGTCGCGTGAGCCCCTCTTCGAGATCCGCATCCGAGAGCGCGTAGGAGAGGCGCGCGTACCCGGGAGCACCGAACGCCTCCCCTGGTACGACAGCGATCTTGATCTCATCGAGCAGCAGATCGGCGAGTTCCATCGTCGTTGCCGCGGTCTTCCCTCCGAGATCCCGGTTGAGCAATCCCGTGAGATTCGGGAACGCGTAGAACGCTCCCTTCGGCTCCACCACACGAGCCCCAGGCACCTCGCCGAGCAGCCGCATCATCGTCCGGCGACGCCGGTCGAAGGCTTCGCGCATCTCTGCCACGGCGTCGAGGGGACCCTCAACCGCAGCGAGCGCGGCGCGCTGAGACACATTCGAGACGTTCGATGAAATGTGACTCTGGAGACGGATCGCTGCCGCGGTAACTTCGGGCAGGCCGATGAGCCAGCCCACCCGCCAGCCGGTCATCGCGTATGTCTTGGCAACGCCGTTCACAACGATTGTGCGATCGGCGATCTCAGGCGCGACCACGGGCATCGAATTGAACTCAGCGTCCCCGAAAACGAGATGTTCATAGATCTCGTCCGTGAGGACCCAGATGCCGTGATCGGCAGCCCATCCGGCGATCTCAGCGATCTCGTGACGCTCGTAGACCGCTCCAGTCGGGTTCGAAGGCGAGACGAACACGAGTGCTTTCGTACGCGGCGTAACCGCAGCGTCCAGCTGGTCGACGGTGACCTTGAAGCCGCTGACGTCGTCGGAAGGAACGGCAACCGTGATCCCGCCGGCCAATCCGATGGCCTCCGGATAGGTCACCCAGTACGGAGCCGGGAGCAGCACCTCGTCCCCCGGATTCAGGATGGTCTGGAATGCCAGATAGACGGCCTGCTTGCCGCCGTTCGTGATCATCACCTGAGACGGATCCACCGAGTAGCCCGAGTCTCGGGCCGTCTTCGCAGCGACGGCTTCACGCAACGGAGGGAGACCGGCCGCCGGGCTGTACCGATGAGTCGCCGGGTCGTCGAGTGCCGTCCGAGCCGCATCCACGATGTAACCCGGAGTTGCGAAGTCGGGCTCGCCTGCCCCGAAGCCGATCACGGGCTCGCCGGCGGCGCGCAGCGCCTTCGCCTTCGATGAGATCGCCAGCGTGGCGGACTCGGCAACCCCGAGCGCACGCTGCGAGATGACGGATGAGGAGGATGTCATGTTCGTCTCCTGGAGGATTTCAACGACGATAGGCAAACAGTCGCTCGCGTGCGACCCGGCGATAGCTCCCTTCGCACGCGATAGGGTGCCTCCATGGAACCGTTTGATGGCTACGGAGATCACGACGCGGTCGGCCTCGCCGATCTCGTCCGACAGCGCGCGGTGCATCCGCTCGAGCTCGTGGAGGCTGCCGCCGCGCGAATTGAGGATGTCAATCCCGTCATCAACGCCGTGATCTGGGAGCGGCTCGACGCGGCGCGTCGTGAGGCCGAGGAGACGGAGGCGACGGGACCGTTCGGCGGCGTCCCCATCCTGATCAAGGACCTCGTCGTCGAGGACGGGAAGCCGGCCACGTTCGGCTCGGTCTTCTTCCGGGACTACGTCGGTGAGACGACGTCCGAGTTCCGACATCGCATCGGCACAGCCGGCTTCATCGACCTCGGGAGGACGAACACGCCCGAGTTCGGACTCCTTCCAACAACGGAGCCGGAGCTGTATGGACCGACTCGGAATCCGTGGGATGTGAGACGCTCCGCGGGCGGTTCGAGCGGCGGCACGGCGGCCGCCGTCGCCGCAGGGATCGTGCCACTGGCCCAAGGAAGTGACGGGGGCGGATCCATTCGGATCCCAGCGTCGGCAACGGGCCTCTTCGGGCTGAAGCCGTCGAGGGGCCGGAACCCGAGACAACCGGGAACGTCGATCGACTACCTCTCGGTCGAACACGTGCTGACGCGTACGGTGCGCGACAGCGCCGCTTTCCTCGACGCCGTTCACGGCCCCGCCGCCGGGGATCGCTACTGGGCTCCCCCGCCGGCAGGCACGTTCTCCCAGGCGGCCGGGCGAGACCCCCAGCGCCTCCGAATCGCATACACGGTGAGGGATTTCCGAGGCAACCGGGTCCATCCCGAGTGCGAGGCCGGCGTGCTCGAGACGGCGAAGCTCCTCGAAGGCCTCGGACACGACGTGATCGAAGACGGCCCCGACATCGACGGAGATCTCCTTGCCGACGCGTTCCTCGAGCTGTGGGCGGCGCTCGCCGGAACTGCCTTCGGTCTCGTCCTCGATGGTGCTTCCAAGCTGAAGCCGATCGTCGGACACCTGCGGCGCACCATCGGCGATCAACGGACCATGAAAGTCATCGCGAGGGCTGACCAACGCAAGTCCGGTCAAGCCGCGTTCGAGCCGTTCACGTTCGATCTGGCCGACCGATCGTCACGCAGGAGCCAGGTCGATCTCCTGAATGCGGAAGCTGCGCTCCAGGCGATCGCCCACGAAGTGGGACGGTTCCTCACTCGGCACGACCTGCTGCTGTCGCCCGTGCTCGGCTCGCCCCCCGTTCCCCTCGGCTACTTCGACCAGACCCTCCCATGGGACGAATTCATCGACATGGTTCTCCGATATGTCGCGTTCACGCCCCTCGGCAACTTCGCCGGGCTGCCGGCAATGTCCGTACCGATCCACTGGACACCGGACGGGCTGCCGGTTGGTTCGCACTTCCTCGGCCGGTTCGGCGATGAGGAGACGCTCCTCTCGCTCGCCGGCCAACTCGAACGAGCGCAACCGTGGGCCGACCGCAAACCACCCATCTCCGGGTGAAGTAGAGAGTAGAGAGACGAGAGTAGAGGGACCTCGACGGATCGAAGGTCTAGGAATCAGGCGTCACTCCTGGTAGATCAAGAGCCGTGCACGACTTCCGGCAGCTGCTCGTCTGGCAACGCTCCTACCGCCTATCTCTCGACTCTTGTCTCTCTACTCTCTACCCACTTTCCCTACTCGGGTGCGGTCCCCCGAGCGCCGAGTTCCCGATCCAGGAACAGCAGCGCCTGTGAGCTTCCACCGGCGAGATTGAGATTGTCGAGGATCTGCGAGAAGCTCGCCTCCTCCTCGATCTGCTCCTCAACGAACCAGTCGAGCAACGGCAGCGACGAGAAGTCCCTTTCGTCCATCGCCAGCGCGTAGAGGCCGTTGATCGCCGCCGACACGCCCTTCTCCTGAGCGAGTCCGGCCTCGAACACATCGAGAACACTGTCGAACTCGGCCTGGGGTGCTTCGAGAGCACCGATCGCTACCTTGCCGTCCCGGTCGAGGACGAACTGGTAGAACTTCATCGCGTGCTCGGTCTCTTCCGCGGACTGGGCACGCATCCACATCCCCATTCCAGCGAGTCCCTCGGCCTCGAGCCAGGCTCCCATGGCGAGGTAGTTATGGGCTGCCTGGAGTTCCATCGTGATCTGTCCGTTGAAGGCGTCGTTCATCGTTTCGTTGATCTGCATCGTCTCTCCTCTCGCTTCGATGTGGATGCTATCGGATCCGGCGATAGGCTCGTGCGCGATGACAACTATCGCCATCGCTCTCACGGTTCTGTTCGTCGCAGGACTGATCTGGGCGGAGCGCACCGCCTCCCCCGCCTTGCGTCCGCTCAAGATGCTCGCTTCGACCGGGTTCCTCTTCGTGGCGATCTCTTCTGGAGCGCTCTCCAATCCGTACGGCCGGATCGTCCTCGTTGCGCTCGCGCTGTCGTGGGCCGGTGACCTCCTCCTCACCTACGAATCACGACAGGCATTCCTCGCCGGCCTCGTCGTGTTCCTTCTCGGGCACGTCGCCTACTCCGTGGCCTTCGGGTACCGCGGTGTCGCCCTCGTCGCCGCCGGTATCGCCCTCATCGCCGTGGGGATCATTGCGGTCCTCGTCTGGCGTTGGCTCGCGCCCTACGTCGGGGACATGGCAGTGCCGGTCCTCGCATACATCGCCATCATCTCGGTCATGGTCGTACTCGCGTTCGGGACGTCCGGCACTGATCCGAATTGGATGATCACGACCGGCGCGGTGCTGTTCTTCGCCTCGGACATCCTCGTCGCCAGAAACCGATTCGTCGCGCCGGGCGTCGTGAACCGGGTCTGGGGTCTGCCGCTCTACTACCTGGCTCAGGTGCTGCTGGCGCTCACCGCCGGTGCATGACGCCAAGTAGTCTCGTCTCATGCTGCGCCTCATGCTCTTTCGCCATGGCAAGTCCGACTGGAACGCCTCGAACCGCGGCGACCGGGACCGCCCGCTCAATGCCCGTGGTGAGCGGGCAGCCACGACCATGGGGCTCGTTCTCCGCAGGATGGGCGAGATCCCGGACAGGGTCGTGACGTCGCCTGCCACGAGGGCCGAGTCCACGGCGTCGCTCGCCCGCATCTCCGGTGGATGGAGCAGTCCGCTCGAAGTGGCCGACGATCTCTACGGGGCAGGCCCCGCGGCTGCGCTGGGAATCGCGGCTCGGTGCGGCAGGGACGCGGAACGACTCATGCTCGTCGGTCACGAGCCCACGTGGTCGCTCGTCGCCGAGTGGATCACCGGCGGCCGCATCACGGTGAAGACCGGAACCATCCTCGCGTTCGACCTGGACGGGGAGAACTGGACGGAGGCGGTGAACAGTGGCGGAACCCTCGCCTACTCCCTTCATCCGCGTCTCTTCGACGACGGCGATTGGGACTTCTCGTGATCGACCTCCGCTCGGACACGGTCACCCGGCCGACTGAGGCGATGAGAGCGGCAATGGCATCCGCCGAGGTCGGTGACGACGTGCTCGGCGACGACCCCACCGTCATCCGTCTCGAGGAACGCGTCGCAGAGATGCTCGGTACGGACGACGCCGTCTACGTGCCATCCGGCACGATGGCGAATCAGATCGGCCTCGCCGCTCATACGCGGCCCGGCGATCGGATCGTGATGGAGACGGATGCCCACATCAACGTGCACGAGAGCGGCGCCCCGGCGGCGCTCGCCGGAGTCACCATCGTGCCGATCACGGGCAGACGCGGAGTCTTCACTCCCGAGCAGTTCATCGCCGCCGTGCCGGATCCTCCTACCGATCTCCCGCCCGGGCTGCACGATCCCACGACGCTCGTCACGATGGAGAACACGCACAACGAGGCGGGTGGGACGATCTGGCCCGTCGAGACCATGCAAGCGGTGGCGTCCGCGGCCCGTGATCGCGGTCTTGGGGTTCACCTCGACGGCGCCCGCTTGTGGAACGCGTCGGCCGCGACCGGCGTGGCGCTCTCCGACTACGCGGCGACGGCCGACACCGTGAACGTCTGTTTCTCGAAAGGGCTCGGCGCCCCGATTGGGTCGGCGCTCGCCGGACCCCGCGATCTCATCGGTCGAGCCAGGCGATTCAAGAAGATGTATGGCGGCGGCTTCCGCCAGGCCGGGATCATCGCCGCCGGCGCCCTGTACGCCCTCGACCACCATCGTGAGCGCCTCGTCGACGACCACGCCAACACGCGACGATTTGCTGAAGCAGCCAATGACGTCGAGGGGCTCTCGGTTGACCTTGCCGCCGTGCAGACGAACATCGTCTACTTCGGCGTTGCTGATGCCAACGGATTCGCTGCTCGACTCCGAGAAGCTGGGGTCGACACGCTCGCCCTCGGTCCGGGACGGATCCGAGCCGTGTTCCACCTGGACGTTTCGAACGCGGACACAGAACGTGCAATCACAATCCTGCGGTCGGTGGCCGAAACCGGAGTATCCAGTATTGAGTACTGAATGCTTGATACCTGATACGCCGCCGAAGGCGGCTACGCCATCGACGCGGCGAGGACGACCCCCACCGACAGAACGATCGTGGCCAAGACCATCAAGGCGACGAACGTCTTCGACATGCCCCCGTTGTCGTTCAAACTCTTCATTGGGCGAACGCCGGCGACAGCGGCTGCAACGAAGGCGTCGTCGTCTTCCACGATGGATGACGTGGATTGCTTTGACCGACTCCCGGAGGCGGCCAGAGGTATCGCCGACGTGCTCGCGAATTCGGCCGGTGAGTCCGGGCGGAAGAGCAGCGACTCCCCGCCGAGGGTGAGGCTGTACGTCCCGTTCTGCTCAGGTGCGATGAGGTAGTCGCTGCGATCCCACGTGCCGAGCTGATTGTCGCCGGCAGTCAGGGTCACGGTCATCGGGTCGAGAGCCAGCGTGGCCGCGAGCCCTCCACCGTCGTCGCCGGGAAGCAGCACGTCCCCGGAGAACGTCTTGGTCATCGCTCCTCCGTGTCAGAGTCCTCAATGTCCATCGGCAGGCTACCCCCGATTTTGAAGTCGAAATCATTGGAAGTCACGGGACTTGATTCCGTCGACAGACCATCGGGCGAACCGGTGAGCGACGAAATTCGTGACCCCATCGACGTGTTCCACGACGCCATCGATGATGACACCGATCGCCTTCCTTGCAATCTCGTAATGGGCATCCCACACCTGCGGCAGGATGACCACGTTGAGGATGCCCGTCTCGTCCTCGAGGTTGAGGAATCTGACGCCGCGAGCCGTCGACGGTCGCTGGCGGTGCGTGACAATTCCTCCGACCCTCGCTCGGGTGCCGTGGCGGCGACCCTCGAGGACCGACTCGATCGAGGCACAGCCCCGCCCGGTGAGCACATCTCGAACAAGTGAGACGGGGTGAGTCGTCGAGATGCCGGTCGACCACAGGTCGGCTTGCACTCCCTCGACTTCGGTCATGGCGGGCAGCGCCGGGAGGCCGTTCCCCGGCGCAAGCGTGAGGCGCTCCGGCCCGAGTTCGGCGAGCGCCCCGGCGGTCCACATCCCTTCGCGCCTGTCGAGCCCGATCGACGCGAATGCCCCCGAAGCCGCAAGGCCTTCGTACGCGTCGAGGGGGAGACCAGTTCGCTGCCCGAGATCCTCGGGTGTCGGGAATCGACCGCCGACCATTCGCGCTGCCTCGATTCGCACGATCTCGGCTTCGCCCAGGTTCCGCACGTATCGCAGGCCCAGTCGCAACGCGACGGCGGGACGGAGCGGGTCGTCGATCGGGCCTCTCCCCCTGCGCCACGCTCCGTCGAGGTACGTCACAGTGTCGCCCGGATCGGCATCGAACGGCTCGATCGTGCAGTCGAACCGAGAAGCGTTCACGTCGGGGGCCAACACGACGACCCCGTGATGCTGCGCGTCCTGGACGAGCGAGTTCGGCGTGTAGAAACCCATCGGCTGGGCGTTGAGCAGCCCGGCGAAGAACTCCGTCGGCCAGTGGTACTTCAACCAGGCGGTCGCGTAGACGATGTACGCGTGTGAGACCGAGTGGCTCTCGGGGAATCCGAACGACGCGAATCCCTGGAGCTTCTCCCAGATCTCGTCTGCGGACGCTCCGGTGATGCCGTTGGCAGCCATGCCGTCGAACACCTCGTCGCGCAGGCGTGCCATCGCCTCCGGGGCGCGTTTGTGCGTCATCGCCTGGCGGAGACGATCCGACTGGCCGGGAGTGAAGCCGGCGCAGACTCTCGCGAGCTCCATGAGCTGCTCTTGGAAGATGGGGACACCGAGCGTCTTGGCGAGGATCGGCTCGGCGGATGGGTGCGGGTATCGGACCGCCTCGTCACCGTTGCGCCTGCGGAGAAACGGATGGACCGACTGCCCTTGGATCGGGCCGGGACGGATGAGTGCGACTTCGATCGCCAAGTCGTAGAAGCTTCGGGGCTTCATCTTCGGCAGCGTCGCCATCTGCGCTCTCGACTCGACCTGGAAGATGCCGACCGTGTCCGCCCTCGTGAGCATGTCGTAGACGATCGGCTCCTGAGGGATCGTGGCGAGGTCGACGTCGACGCCGTGTGTGTCCGCGATGAGGTCCACGCTGAGGTGCATGGCGTTGAGCGCGCCGAGGGCGAGCAGGTCGAACTTGACGATCCCCATCGTCGCGCAGTCGTCCTTGTCCCACTGGAGGACCGAGCGGTCTTCCATCCTCCCCCACTCCATCGGGACCGATTCCCACAGTGGCCGGCGGGCAACGACCATCCCTCCCGAGTGAATCCCGAGATGGCGCGGAAAGCCGTCGAGGCGGTGACACACGTCGACGATGAGGTCGCTCGTGAGCCCGTCGGGGAGATCGACCGCGTCTCCGATCACCGAAGGGTCCCGAGTGTCGAGGTACCGGGTGAGGCCGTTCACCTGCGCCTGGGTGAGCCCGAACGCCTTCCCGACGTCCTGGAGCACCGAACGCGCCCGGTAAGTGATGACGTTCGCGACCATCGCCGCCCGCTCCCTTCCGTAGCGCCGGTAGCAGTACTGGATGACCTCTTCGCGACGCTCGGCTTCGAAATCGACGTCGATGTCGGGAGGCCGACCGCGCTCCTCCGACAAGAACCGCTCGAAGGGGAGGTTGAGCCGGATCGGGTCGACGCGCGTCAACCCGAGGCACCGGCACACCGCAGAGTCGGCACCGGACCCGCGTATCTGGCAGTAGATGTCCTGTGACCGGGCGAACGTGACGATGTCCCACGCGACGAGGAAGAACCCGGAGAAGCCGAGTTCCGAGATCACCGCGAGCTCGTGATCGATCCTGCGGCGCGCTGGGGAGTCGATTCCTCCGTCGGACCCCGGGTACACGTCACGGGCGCCGTCTTCGACGAGGTGCCTCAGGTACTCGTCCTCGCTTGTGAACGCTCCCGGCATCGAGAAGTCGGGGAGCTCTGGAGCGAGGAGATCGAGGTCGAACGCGAGGTCCTCACCGAGGTCCGCCGCCCGCTCGACGGCCCCCGGGTATCGGGAGAAGCGAGCCGCCATCTCCTCGGGCGCGCGGAGATGGCGGAGGTCGGTCGCTGGGCGGAAGCCGTCGGCGGTGTCGAGGTCCCGCCGTCCGGCGATCGCTGCAAGGACCTCGGCGAGGTCGGCGTCATTTCGTCGAGCGTAATGGACGTTGTTCGTCGCGACGTATGGGATCCGGAGACGACGGGACACTTCGGCAAGGAGGTCGTTGCGGGCGTCGTCGTCCGGCATGCCGTGGTGGGTGAGCTCGATGAAGAGGCGTCCCGGGAAGATCTCCTCGAGCCGTGCAGCGGCCGCCATCGCTCCCGCGAAGTCTCCGGCCTGCGCGGCCCGAGGGACGGCACCGTTCCGACATCCGGTGAGAGCGACGAGGCGCCCGTCCCGAGACGCGACGGCAAGGTCGTCGTAGCCGTAGACCGGACGGTCCTTCTCCCCCCGATACTGGCCTCGCGTCACGAACCTGCTGATCGCTCCGTACCCGGTCGGGTCGGGGGCGAGGAGCACGAGATGGTCGGTGGGAGGAAGATCGACGGGCTTCGTGCCATGCATCCGCTTGACGCGACCTCTGCGCGGGCGCTTCTCCTCCCCCTCAGGGGGAGGTGTCGAGCGCAGCGAGGCGGAGGGGGTCAGACGCTGCTCCTGACGACCGGAGGACCGGTGCTCCCCTGTGTCGGCTTGGACCTCACTGGCTTCGAGCGGAACTGCTCGACCCCCTCCGTCAGCGGCTTCGCCAATGCCACCTCCCCCTGAGGGGGAGGAAACCCCGTCCCTCGGCATCCCGATCTCCGTGCCGTACACGATCGGGAGTCCGACCTCCCCGGCCGCGACATGGACCTTCACCGCACCCCGGAAGCCGTCGTGGTCGGTGACGGCAAGCGCCGTGTAGCCGAGCTCCGAGGCACGGGAGACGAGATCGTACGGAGACGACGCTCCGTTGAGGAAGCTGTAGTTCGTGTGAGCGTGGAGCTCCGCGTACCGTGCCACGACACCACACTAATCGAACACATGTTCGACGTTCCTCTGGCTCCCCGACCGCACCAGAATGGGGGACATGGACGACGACCTCACCCCAGAGGAGCTCGAGCAGATCCGTCGCCGCCGCCTCGTGCGCGCAGCGATCGTCATCGCCGTGGTCGTCGCGATGGTCGCGACGCTCTTGTTCCCCGTGATCGTGCGCATCGTGCGCAGCCCTCGCGAACCGGACACCGTTCTCGCGTGTCAAGCCCAACCCGATTGGCGTAGGATGGGGCCATGAAGGAGTTCTCCGTCACCCTCGCGAACCGACCGGGCCAGCTCGCAACTCTCGCTCGACGCCTCTCGACCGCCGGAGTCCACATCGAATCCCTCGCTGCGATCGGCGCAGACGGCGAGGGTCTCGTTCGTTTCATGCCGGATGACGCAGACGTGGCCCGAAGGGTGCTTCGTGAGGCGGGCCTCAGCTTCGAGGAGCGCCCCGTCCTCGACACGTTCCTGCCGGACGAGCCCGGCGCCCTCGCCGACGTCGCCCAGCGCCTCGCGGACGCGGGAGTGAACATCGACTCCCTCTATCTGCTCCACTCCAACGCAGAGGGCCTCCACTTCGCCATCACCGTCGACGACCCTGAGGCCGCCCGGGCCAACCTCGCCTGACGCTGCATGGTTCGCCGGGCAATCGTCGGATTTACGCAATCATCTCGATCGCGTCACATCCCGCATTCGTTCTCACCGTTGCCGGCCTGTTCCTCTGCCACGCCTTCGAGAACCTCGGCCACCTTCGACTGGATCCGGCCGACGTACGGAATGGGGTAGCCGCCCGGAGCGCGTCCCGCGCTGTACCGGGGCGGGACGAGTCCAACCGTCGTGATGCGGTCGAGGTCGATGCGAGCGACGATATCGACGAAGTCCGGGAGGAGGCTCAGCGGAATATCCGTCACCACTGACCGCTCGACAACGTCGGCGAGGGTGTGGAACGAGCGGACGAGCGTGAACGGGTCGACCTGGTCCACGGCAGCCCGGATGAGGCAGCGTTGGCGCTGCATCCTCGAGTAGTCCGATGACCCAATCCGCCAACGCGAGTATGCGAGCGCCTCGAGACCGTCGAGGTGGTTCATCCCCGGCTCCACGTCGACGCGTGCCTTCGGCGAATCGTCCGAGGGCGCGGAGACGGCTACGTGGAACGGCTCTTTCACCATCACGTCGACGCCCCCGATCGTGTCGATCACGTCGACGAAGCCGGCCATGTTGACCATGAAGTAGTAGTCGATCGGCAGATCGAGAAGGTGGGAGATCACCTCGCTCAGCGCTGCAAGCCCGGGGGCGGGCGTGTTGGGGTAGCTCTGGTCCCAGGTCTCCGTGTACTGGTGGACCTTGTTGAGCATCTCGGGGAAGCACCCGCACGGCTCGAACAGGGGCGGGTCCGGGATCAGGTCCCCATTCACGTCGACCCAGTGGTCGGGATAGCCGTCCTCGTCCTCGTCGACCGAGATCATCTCCTGCTCCCTCTCGAAGACTCGCTCCTCGAGAGAGATGAATGCTCTGCGGAGATGGCTCGGCAGGGGGATGCGCTTGAGATTCCTCGGCAGCCCGAAGAGCGCCGCGTCCCCCGTCTCGACGTCGATGGTGGCGACGATCATCGAATCGGTACGGAGACCCTCGCGACCCGGCCCCTCATCCGCTCCGACGAGGAGGATCGTGATTCGATCCGCATCCACGCGCTCTTCGAACGGTAGGAACGGCGCGTCCGGAGTCGGCGGGGCGATGATGTCGACCCATTCGGCGACCGCATCCGGGTCCCCGAAGCCCTCCCTGAACAGGAGGTTGCGCGTGGATCGTTCAAATTCCCAAGCGACTGGGTCGTCCCACATCGTTCGAGGATCGGGCACGAAGTCTTCATGCTGTGGAGGGAACGTCACGGCGACCGTCGGCGCGGGTTCGGGTGCTTCATCGATCTCGTCGATCACGAACACTTCTTCGAGCAGCGAGATGGCCCGCACCGTGTAGGCGCTCGCAACCGCCTGGGGCAGGACGACGAGCACGAAGAGGATTCCAAGCACCGGTAGGACGAACCGGGCAGCGAGACGCCTGCCGCGAACGACGGCGTACGCATCGGCGACGGCGGCGATCCGCCAAATCGTCACAGCGAATCCAACGAAGAGCCAGGCTCGGAGCACGTCGGGTTGCACGGCCCAGGTCGCGATCGAGCGGAACCCAATGGTTCCCGTGACAAGCCCCACGATCGCGTAGAGGAAGAGGACGATCGCCGGGGTAGCGAAGGCGGCGCCGCGAAGTCTGCGACCCGCGTACCACTGGCCCGCCCCCGGGAAGAGCGCCGAAAGCGCCGCCGCGACGAGCGGGGACCGATCCGAACCGTCCCCCCGCAAGCGATCGTCCGTCATATCCATACGGTAGGCCAGATTTCAGGTTCTGCGAACGGCCGCGGTGACTTCGCCCCTTCAGGCCATGTCAACCGCGCTGACAGCCCATGCCACGCCGTCGACGGGGTCTTCGACCGCCAGATGCAGCGCCCAGCCCCCAACCGAGTCCCCCGGATCCCAGAGAACCCACCTGAGCTCCATCGCCTCCACGAGGACCCCGGGATCCTCGGGCAACTCCTCGTGACCGAGAAGTTCAGCCAGGACCCACCATGCGAGGCTGCGGCCCACCGGGGTGCCTCGGCGGCTTCCGTAGGCGCCCCCGCTTGCACCCGTCCACACCATTGCCGAGAGGGCCTCCTGCAGTGTCACGTCGGCGACGCGGGCACGGTGCGGACCGATGGCGCGGATAGCCTCGTGCACGCCGCCCTCCACGTAAACGGCGTCTGCGTGCCCGCTCGACTCATCCCACCACGGGCGTACGAGCGCGAGCAGTGCCTCGCCCGGCCCGTCGTCGTTGAGCCGCTCGGCTTGGTCGGGGAGATCGGCCCACACAAGTGGTG
Source organism: Actinomycetota bacterium (assembly GCA_039715165.1). Classification (GTDB taxonomy): domain Bacteria; phylum Actinomycetota; class Acidimicrobiia; order Spongiisociales; family UBA5794; genus JAHEEL01. The sequence continues at coordinate 49,508 of JBDLHX010000001.1, read as the reverse complement.
TGCGCTCACCTTCCGGGAAATCTGCCCCGTCCTCCCGGTACACCGCGACCGGGTAACGCGGCTCCCACGGCTGCTGCTGGGGCGAGATCTCGAGGATGTGCTCGTCGATGGAGGTGGGATCAACCACATCGCCGCGGATCGCTCGTTCATGTGCAATGAGAGCACGGACCGTCGGCGTCGATACGAATGGCTCCAGGTCCGGCCACGAGTGTCCCGACGCGGCTACCTCCCACAGCGGTCCGGGTCCGTAACGTCCCTTTCCGTCACCGACGACAGCTGCCGCCCGATCGGCCGGCGCATCGAGCGCGAGCCGATACTCCGCGTACTCGGCGGGGCCCCACACCTGCTTGCCGCGCTCAACGGCCTCACGGCAGCGATCCCTCGCATCTTCGATGCCGCCCCAACTCCGCGCCGAGACGAGGCCGTCGATGTACTTGACGAGGCCGTCGAGATCGCTCGACTCGATGAGCACGGTGAGGGCGTCGGATTTCACAACGCTGACCATAGAGGGCAAAGACGCCCCTAACCTCGCGACGCTCCTCCCGAAAGGTCCCCGTGGGCATCCGCTGCGGCATCGTCGGTCTCCCCAACGTCGGTAAGTCGACGCTGTTCAACGCGCTCACCCGGGCTGAGATCCAGGCAGAGAACTACCCGTTCTGCACCATCGATCCAAACGTCGGCATCGCCTTCGTCCCGGACGAGCGGCTTCCGAAGATCGCGGCCATCGCAAAGCCGGAGGAGATCGTCCCAACGGTCATGGAGTTCGTAGATATTGCAGGCCTCGTCGCCGGCGCCTCACAGGGTGAGGGGCTCGGCAACAAGTTCCTCCACCACATCCGCGAAACGGACGCTATCGCTCAGGTCGTTCGCTGCTTCGACGACGCCAACGTTGTCCACGTCGCCGGTGATGTCGATCCCATCTCGGATCTCGAGACCATCGACACGGAGCTCGCTCTCGCCGATCTCGAGGGAATAGCCCGAGCGATTGAGAAGACCGAGAAGAAGGCAAAGGCCGGGGAGAAAGAAGCCTCAGAGAAGCTCGAGATCTACGAGCGCCTCCAGGAGCACCTCTCGGAGGGCCGACCGGCGCGGTCGATGGAGGTTTCCGAGGCTGAGCGACCGGTCGTGCGAGATCTGTTCCTCCTCACAGCGAAGCCCGCGATGTACATCGCGAACGTGTCGGAGGACGGCCTCGGTGACAATCCGTACGTCGACGCCGTGCGCGAGTACGCGGCTCACGAGGGCGCGGACGTGGTGGTGATCTCCGGCAATCTCGAGGCCGAGCTCGCCCTTCTCGATGACGAGGACCGCGACGAGATGCTCGCCGAGTACGGCCTCACCGAGCCTGGCCTCAACAAGGTCATCCGCGCCGCATATCACCTCCTCGGGCTCCAGACTTTCTACACGGCGGGAGACAAAGAAGCGAGGGCGTGGACCGTCAAGCGAGGCGCCACCGCCCCGCAGGCTGCCGGACAGATCCACACCGACTTCGAGAAGGGCTTCATACGAGCCGAAGTCGTGTCCTGCTGGGACTTCGTCGAGCACGGTGGCGAGCACGGAGCCCGAGAGGTCGGGAAATGGCGCCTCGAAGGGCGCGACTACGTCGTCCAGGAAGGCGACATCATCTTCTTCCGCTTCAACGTGTAGCCGCAGCCCGGCCGCCCGCGCACCCCTCACGACCGTTGAGGTGCACGTCCCTTCCTCCCATCCCGCCTGGGGGTGCCTGGGCCACGTCCTTCACGGCGTGGGTTCATACCACCCATACGTCCCGGAGACCTTCCCGGCTTCCCGGGCACCTCTGCCGGTGCCGTCTATGAGGATCGCCACAGAGCCCAGCATCAACGGCACCCCGAGCAGCATCACGTATGCCTGAGGAGATCGCAACAGATCTACGAGCCACTCGCCAAAACGGCTGTCGCCCGAGCTGAAGCCACCGAGGAGCAAGACCAAGCCGGCGATCACGGGAAGGGATACCCACCCCGCCACCAACAGTTCGCGGCCACCGCCCCTGTCATAGACATGGAGGTGGCGCACCGTGATCGTGACCATCCACGCCAGCGCAACCATTCCCAACAGCCCGGCGGCAGCCTCCTGCCAGTCGGCAGATGACCCCCTCGAAGCCGTTTGCAGCGCAGAAATCGTGAAGGCGACCGCGATGATCGCCAACACGAGTCCGCCGTAACCGAGGATGCGGTCAACCAAGGACCGCCGTTCTTCCATCCGAACCTCCAATCACCCTACGACCATCCTCGCAGTGAACGACACCGCTGTGAAGGGGCACCAGACGAAGTCGCGACACGGAAGAACTTGGCCGGCGAGGGGCACTTCCCTCGCCGGGCGTGTGCTCTGCGAACCCAGGGCTCACAGCGGCCTATAAGTGTCTCGCCGGCCCAGAGTTCGGAGATGATCGACCAACGCCCTCATTCCGCGGGCTGGTGGCGCCGCATACGGGGACTGCAACCCTGGGTACGCGATTCGGGGGTACTGTCTGTGGATGTCGTTGAGACTCTGGAGAGTGGCCAGGCGGCCGCTGGCGGTTGGCGGCGTGTTCGCCTCGCAGATCGCGCAGGCGGTTCATCGCCCCGATCTCGACTCGCTCGCGGATCAAGATCCCTCCGGCACCTTCGGCGATCCCTCTCTCCCCCGGCTCCGCCTGGTCGTACTCGGCGACAGCACCATCACCGCCCCTGGGGTCGAGCCGCTCAACGCCGCGTGGGTCCGCCGAACCGCACGAGCATTCAGTGATCGCTACCACGTCGATCTGGTCTCCGTCGCCGTTGGGGGCTCGAAGATCGAGGATGTGCGAAGGGAGCAGGTGCACCGCGCGATTCTCGCGGGTGGCGACATCGCTCTCGTGTGTGTTGGGGGGAACGATGCCCTCCGAATGACGCCGATCAGCAGTTTCGAGGCCGCCTACGACGAGGCGGCCGCGATGCTCGTCGCCGCGTTCCCGTCCGTCGTCGTCTGCGGCGTCGGCGATCTCGGGACGATCCCACGTCTCCCCGCTCTCGCTCGGGGCGTGGCCCGCGTCCGTGCCCGCTCCGTGGACCACGCGATCGGCCGGATCGCGAGCCGCTACGGCTTGCCGAAGTCTCAGGCGTGGGGACCTGTCTTCGAACGCTTCGAGACCGACCTCTCCGTCTGGGCGCCGGACCTCTTCCACGCATCGGCTGAAGGCCACGCGATGTATGCAGAAGCGGCGATTCCCCTCATCGAAGAGGCGCTCAGTCGCGGCCGCTTCGCTCCGCGAGGAAGTGACGAATCATCGACGTGACGGTGCCGATTGCGCCCGGGTTGTAGCCCTCGGGGACAATGATGTCGGCGTACCGCTTCGACGGTTCGACGAACTGGAGGTGCATGGGACGCACCGTCGCCTCGTACTGCTCGAGCACCGAGTCCACGGTTCGCCCACGTTCGACGATGTCTCTCTGCAGCCGTCTCATGAGTCGAAGGTCGGCATCTGTGTCGATGTAGACGCGCAAGTCCATGAGCTTCCGAACCTTGGTCTCGGCGAGGATGAGGATCCCCTCGACGAGCACGACCGACTCCGGCTCGACGCGCACCGTCTCGGGGGCGCGAGTGTGCGTTCCGAAGTCGTAGACCGGCCGATCCACCGACCGTCCAGAGCGGAGCGCCTGAATGTGCTCGACCAGCAGTTCGCTTTCGAGCGAATCTGGATGGTCGTAGTTGATCTTCGTCCGATCTTCGTACGTGAGGTGGTCCTGCTGCCGGTAGTAGGCGTCGTACGGGAGTCGAGCAACCACGTTCGGACCAACAATGTCGACGACGCTCTGTGCAATCGTCGTCTTCCCCGAACCTGAGCCTCCAGCGATCCCGATGACGAGCGGCTTCTCGTCTTCGCCGTGGGGCCAAGCGGCGGCGTGCCCGAAGTGTTTTTCGAGATCGAACGACATCGGTCCTGATCCTAGGCAGACGCCGACCCCGTCGCTCAATGCAGTGAGATGTCTCCCGACAGCGTCTTCAGCCGGAGCTCCGCGCTGATCGTCCGTTCTACAGACGAAGGTGTGACACGGTTTCGGAAGGTGCCGGAGAGCGTTTGGATGTCTGCCTCGATCGTCATGCCGGGAGCAAGCCAGATCCGGAAATCACCAGACATCGACGAGGCTTCGAGACGCACACCCTCGAATCGGCGGATGTTGACGTCTCCGCTCGCCGTCCGAACCGCAATCGATCCACGCGCCTCGCCGATCGCGACGTCACCCGATGCGGTAGTCGCCGTCATATCGCCTTCGAGGCTCTCAAGTCGTAGGTCACCGGACGCGGACGCGAAACGCAACCCGCCCGACGAGTCTCCGATCGTCACATCGCCGCTCGCCGTCTTGATCCGGCATCGCCCGTCGAACGAAGACAGCCGCACGTCGCCCGACGCGCTGTCGATCTCCACATCGGAGGCCGGCACCGAGATACGGATGTCCCCGGAGGCGGTTCTTCCCGTGAATGCGACGCCGGCGGGAGCCGTGATTCGAACGCTTGCCCTCCTCAAGCTCCACCACTTGTCGCCCTTGTGAGAACGAACCGTCACAACATCGCCGTCTTGGTGCATGTCGATCAACTCGAGGGCCCGTTCGTGCCCTTCGGCCGCTACCTCGATAGAACCGGCGGGCCCCTCGACGACAGAGACATCGGCAGACGCGAGAGAGACGAGAACCTCGCACTGCTCACCGACCACGAAACTCTGATCGATCCGGCTCATGTTTCGATCGTCCCGCTGTAGCGCCGGCCCTTGCCTCGTTCTCGCGCCTTCGTCGTCAGCGTCTTGACGACGTACGCGTTGACGGAGTCCCCGGATTCCCCGGCCGCGTCCTCGAGCAATCCTTTGAGGTTCTCGGACAGCCGCAGTGTGATCCGCGCCTCGAGGTCATCCGTGTCGACGGTGACCGGACCGGAGGCCTCGCGCACGATGAGCATGGGCACGCCCTCTCGCAGCTCTACCCCAACGGATTTGCCGGGAAGTTGGGCTCCGACCTCCCCGGCCGTCTCCTCAGCAAGTCGCATCACCGCCCGTTCGACCGCCGGTGCCAGAGAGACGAGGAGGGCATCTCCGGCCGCGGCGATGGCCGGATCATCCCCACTGAGCCCGAGCTGTGCCCTCAGGGCATCTTCGATCTCCGCGGTCAGCACGCTTGTGTCCATGTCCTTCTCCTAACGCTCGCGGCGCCCGTCGACGAGTCGCAGCATCGACCGCCGCTTGGCCTCTTCATCCCGTCCGCACCACGACAAACTGATGACTCGGACGGCTTCCGGGCTGTTGTACCACAACATTCGTGCTCCTTTCGCCCCTTCTCGTCGTTATGACATCATTATGATGTCGCAATACTGTCTCGTTGTCAAGCGGTTTGTCATCGCACCACCCTCGTTCTCGATCCCCCGGGGCACGACTACAATGTGATCGACCACTCCGGGGAGTTCGGGAACGCCGAACTGAGAGGGCGGCCGGTGCAGCAATGCTGTGAACGCCTCCGACCCGCGGAACCTGATCTGGATCATGCCAGCGGAGGGAGCGCGTGGAAGACCCCACGAACCAAGTGATCATCCTGTCGGGCGGCGAACCGCTCGCGTCGACCCGGGACATCTCACTCCCCCTCGGCGCACCCGTGATCGCGGCAGACAGCGGACTCCATCACGCCGACGACCTCGACCTCACCGTCGACCTCGTCATCGGCGACATGGACTCAGTGGACGCCGAACTTCTCACCGCCGCCGTCAAGCAAGGCTCACGGACTGAAGTCTTCCCACCCGACAAGGACCGCACCGATCTCGAACTCGCCGTCGATGTCGCCCTGCGTTGGGGAGCAACGAGCATCACGATTGTGGGCGCCCACACCGGCCGCCTCGATCACTTCCTCGGCGCGATGGGCCTCCTTGTCGCGATCGCCGATCGGGTCGACGACCTCATCTGGATCGACGGGTCGACCCGGATCACCGTCTGCGTGCCGGGGAGGACGGCGGTCTTCGATGCCCGCCCCGGAGACACCGTCTCGCTCATCCCGGCCGGTACCGACGTCGCGGTCACCTCGACCGAGGGACTCCGGTGGAGCCTCGATCACGAAACGCTCCCGGCCGGCTCGACCCGCGGCGTGAGCAACGTCTGCGATTCGTCTCCCATCTCCGTCTCCATCGAGCAGGGCAGGCTGCTCATCGTTCACGAAAGGACCTCGCCATGAGGCGCTCATTCATCGTTCTTCTCGCGACGCTCACCCTTCTCCTCTCGGCGTGCAGCTCTCAGGAGACCACACCGGACAAGATCGTGCTCATGACCCACGAGTCGTTCGCCGTCTCGGATGGCGTGCTCGAGCAGTTCACAGAGGAGACCGGTGTCACGGTCGAAGTGATCCGGTCGGCCGACGCCGGGACGATGGTCAACCAGGCGATCCTTGTGAAGGACAACCCGGTTGCCGACGTCCTCTACGGGATCGACAACACCTTCCTGTCGCGGGCTCTCAACGAAGGGATCTTCGTTGCCCATCGCGCCGAGGGGATCGACAAGGTTCCGGCAAGCCTCCGCGATCCCGACGACCGAGTCACGCCGATCGACTTCGGTGACGTCTGCCTCAACACCGACCTCGCTGGCCTCGAGCAGCTCGGGCTCGAGCCGCCGACCGACCTCCGCGACCTCGTCGGGCCGGCATTTCGGGGGCTGCTCGTCGTCGAAGACCCCACGACATCGTCACCGGGCCTCTCGTTCCTCCTCGCTACGATCGAGACGTTCGGCGAGAGCGGCGATTATCCCTGGCAGGCGTTCTGGCGTGACCTCGTCGCAAACGACGTCCGCATCGTCCCCGGATGGGACCAGGCTTATTACGGGGAGTTCTCCGGCGGATCGGGAGAAGGAGACCGCCCGATCGTCGTCTCGTATGCGTCTTCCCCCGTCGCCGAGGTGTACTTCGGTGACCTCGACGAGGCGCCGACGGGCGTCCCGGAGTCCGGATGCTTCCGCCAGATCGAGTACGCGGGCGTTCTGAGCGGCACGGAGGCGGAAGAGAGCGCCGGAAGGCTCGTCGACTTCCTCCTCGGCGAGACGTTCCAGGAGGACCTGCCGCTCAACATGTTCGTCTTCCCCGCGAACTCCGAGGCGGAGCTCCCACCGGTGTTCGTCGACCATGCCGTGATTCCCGCAGCGCCCATCGTGATGGACCCGGCCCGCATCGACGAGAACCGCGAGCGGTGGCTCTCCGAGTGGGCCTCAGCGGTGCGATGAGACCTCGCGGCACGCGCAATGGACGACGATTCTGGGTCGCCCTCGTCGCAGTCGTGCCGGTCGCGTTCCTCGGGTACTTCTTCGTCTATCCGCTCGCCACGATCCTCGCCACGGGCCTCGTCACCGACGGACGGATTGCCACGTCGGCGTTCACGCAGCTTGTCACCGATCCGGCGATGCGCTCGATCGCATGGTTCACCCTGTGGCAGGCGCTCGTCTCCACCGCCCTCACACTCCTATTCGGATTGCCGGCAGCGTACGTCTTCGCACGCTTCCGGTTCCCGGGACGCGCACTCCTGCGGTCGTTGACGCTCGTTCCGTTCGTGCTCCCAACAATCGCCGTCGGTGTCGCGTTCCTCGCGCTGCTCGGCCCGGGAAGCCCGATCGGCGTCGACCTGCGAGGGACGATCTGGGCGATCCTCCTCGCCCACGTCTTCTACAACATCGCCATCGTGATCCGGGGCGTGGGCGCGTTCTGGGAGCAGATCGATCCGCGTCTCGAGGATGCAGCACGATCGCTCGGCGCAAGCCGTTGGCGGGCGTTTCGCGAGGTCACCCTCCCTCTCCTGCGTCCGGCGATCCTGTCGAGCGCCGCTCTCGTCTTCTTGTTCACATTTACCTCGTTCGGTGTGATCCTCGTCCTGGGCGATCTCCAGCACACAACGCTCGAGGTCGAGATCTGGCGTCAGGCGACCGCGTTCTTCCGCCTCGACCTTGCAGCGGCGCTCGCCGTGCTCCAACTCATCGGAGTCACGACGATCCTCGCCGCGTACTCGCGGATCAGGAACCGGCAGACGACCGAGCTTCCTCTCCGCCCGGCATCCGAGATCGCGCGACCCCCGACGACGACAGGTGAACGCGCCGTGATCGCGATGGTGCTCGCAGGGTTGGCATTCATCGTCGCCGCCCCAATCGTCGTACTCATCGCCCGATCCCTCTCGACCCCGAGCGGGTTCGGTTTCGCCCACTATGTGAATCTCGTCGATCCACCGAAGGCTTCGGCGCTCTTCGTCACCCCGGCCGAGGCGATCGGGAACAGCCTCTCGTACGCGATCCCCGCCGTCGTCATCGCGGCCGGCGTAGGGCTCATGGCCGCCACCGTCGTCGTGTCGGCGCGCGGCCGGACCGCACGGCTCTTCGACACCGTGCTCATGCTTCCACTCGGCACATCGGCCGTGACGATCGGCTTCGGCTTCCTCGTCGCCCTCGACGAACCGGTCGATCTCCGCGCCTCGCTGCTACTCATCCCGATCGCCCACGCGCTCGTCGCAATCCCGTTCGTCGTCCGCAGCACGATCCCCGTGATGGAATCGGTCCAGCACCGTCTCCGAGAGGCCGCGTCCGTGCTGGGGGCGTCGCCGCTACGCGCATGGCGCGAAGTGGACTTCCCGCTCATTGCCCGGGCACTCCTCGTCGGTGCGGTGTTCTCGTTCGCGATCTCGATCGGAGAGTTCGGCGCAACGTCGTTCATCGTTCGACCGGACACAACGACGATGCCGGTGGCGATCTTCCGCCTCCTCGGAAGGCCGGGGACGTTCGGCGAGGCGATGGCGATGGCCGTCGTGCTCATGACGATCACCGCGCTCGCCGCCCTCGTGATCGAATCGCTGCGCGGCACACGGTCAGGGGGCGTGTAATGCTCCGGGTCGCGGACCTCACCGTCCATTTCGATGGCACCACGGCACTCGACGGCGCCGACCTCACGATCGAAGACCGAGCCGTACACGCGCTCATGGGCCCGTCCGGGTCCGGCAAGTCCACGATGTTGCGCGTGATCGCCGGCCTCGAACGCCCCGACTCCGGCGATGTCACGTGGGACGGCCGATCGGTCGTCAACGTGCCGGTCCACGAACGCGGCTTCGGCCTCATGTTCCAGGACTATGCGCTCTTCCCCCATCGGTCGGTCGCAGGCAACATCGCATTCGGCCTCCGCATGCAGGACCTCGATGCAGCGGCAACGCGCAGCCGTGTCACCGAGCTCCTCGATCTCGTCGGGCTCCCCGGCTACGGGGATCGAGCCGTCGGCACGCTCTCCGGTGGGGAGCAGCAGCGGGTTGCGCTCGCCCGCACGCTTGCCCCGCGCCCTCGCCTCGTCCTCCTCGACGAGCCGATCGGCGCCCTCGATCGGTCGCTGCGCGAACGCCTCCTCGTCGAAATGCGCGAGATCTTCTCAAAGGTCGAAGCCACCGTGCTCTACGTGACGCACGACCGCGACGAGGCATTCGCCATCGCCGACCGCATCGCCGTCATACGCGACGGGCGTGTCGTCGCCGACGACGTACCAGAGGGTCTCTGGCGTCAGCCACCCGACGCGTGGGTTGCGCGGTTCATCGGCCTCGAGAATCTGTGTGCCGTCGCTGCTCTCGAAGGCCTTCGCCTCCATCCTCCGCCCGGCGCGACCGATGCTGCCGTCGTGCCGTCGGAGGCGATCGTCCTGTCACCGCATGGGGCCGGATCTGCGACGGTGATCAGTTCACACTTCCGGGGCGGCGCCTACCGCATCGAACTCGATCTCGGCGCCGACGCGGCGCTTGTGACGTGGTCCCGGGCCAGCATCGAACCGGGGACCGACGTCCGCTTCGACATCGACGCCGACAGAGTGATCTGGTTCCCGTCCTAGTCGAAGAGCATGGGCCCGAGCTTCGCCAATTCGTCGCGAGCCGAGAACGGAACGATGTAGCCGTCCTCGATCCGAACGTCTCCCACGTGGTCGGCGACGTCCTCGATGGTGAGCGGGCCCTCGTGGTCGGGGTGCTTGAAGTACCCCTCACACAGACCCGTGAAGATCCGGCTCACCGACCCGCCACCGACCGACCACAGCTCACCGGTGTGCGTGTTCTCCTCAGACGAGAGGTACGCAACGACCGGAGCGACCGAAGCCGGGTCGAACTTCTCGGCCATCTCGCCGAGTATCTCCTCCGACATCCTCGTATGGGCGATCGGCGCGACCGCGTTGACCAAAACGTTGTGCTTCGTCCCTTCGAGCTTGAGGGCGTTCATGAGCCCAACGAGACCGGACTTGGCCGCGGCATAGTTTGTCTGGCCGAAGTTGCCGAAGACCCCGGCGCCAGAAGAGGCGTAGACGATACGGCCGTACTGCTGCTCCTTCATGAGCCGGAATGCCGGCATCGTGACATAGAACGCACCTTCGAGATGCACGGCGAGCACCGACCGCAGATCGCCGACCTCCATGTTCGCCAGCGTTCGGTCGCGGAGGATCCCCGCGTTCGAGATCACGATGTCGATTCGACCAAACGTGTCGACGGCCCGCTCGATGATCGCGGCTCCCCCCTCCGGGTCCGCAACGGAGCTGTGCTCTGCAACGGCCCTCCCGCCGTTGCTGTGGATCTCCTCGACCACCGCATCTGCGGCGGTGGCGTCCGCGCCCTCGCCGTGCACCGACCCGCCGAGATCGTTGACGACGACGGCCGCGCCTCGTCCGGCGAGAAGAAGCGCATACTCCCGGCCGAGGCCGCCCCCGGCCCCCGTCACGACGGCGACACGATCCTGGAAGTCGATCATCCTGGCTTCTCCTTGCCGATTGCCTACAGCTCACGATAGCGACCCGGCTCCAGACGACTCAGCCCGGTTCCCGGATGTCATGGCCTACTATCAAAGGGTGCGCCGCCGGGAGGAACCGTCCAACGTCCGGCCGTTGTCGCCGGTCGACGAGATTGAGTCGAGCGCGCCCGCACGTCTGCGCCCCAGCGCCTGGCTTGCACCGGCGGCCGGCTCGGTTGTTCTGCTGCTCGTACTCGTCGTCTTCGGGGCAGGCGGAACCGACGAGACAACGCCAACCATTCCCGACCAAGGCATGGTTGGTGCAGATGCGGCCGATCTCGTCGCCCCCACGACGACGCTGCCTCCCCGTCTCCGAGATGTCCTCCCCTTCGAAACCGACCGGCTCGCGGCAATCTCCCGATCCGCCGACCCGCGAACGGTCCTGTGGCCCCCTTCGGACCGCTTCCCCCGGTCGTACCGGCTCCAGGTCGAGCCGCGATGGGCATCGTTCGATGCCACCGGTAACTCGGTCGCATTCCTCGACGCCAGGTCGACGCTCTACGCCGGGCCGATGCCCGGCGATGCCGCACCTCAGGTAGAAGAGATGGTCTCTTCGGCACGTTTCCATCCGTCGACACCCGCGGTGCTCGCGTACACGGCTTCGCCCGTCGATCTGGGGCGAACCGGCCTCTACCTCATCGACGTCACGCCGGGGCTCCTCGGAATCGTCGAGTCGGAACTCGTTGCGGAGCTCCCGGCCGGCAGTCGGCTGCTCACATGGGGTGACTGGGGTTATGCGATCGCTCTGGAGCGCCCGGCTGCAATCCTCGTCCTCGATCCGGAAGGAACACCCGAGCGAGCCATGTCGGGGGTCGCCTACGCAGCAGGAGGCGATGCGATCCTCGTCGATGCGTTCTCTGCCGGAATCGCGAAGAGCGTGGAACTCGCTGCGCTCGCTCCCGATGTCGTAGAGCCCGAATCCGGATTGGGAATCGTCGACCGTCTTTTCCGACCGATCTGGGGCCTGCCGGGAGCCGACGCCCCATCGCTCAACGTCACGATCTCACCCGATGGGTACCGCCTCGCTCTCACCACGTTCACGAACACGGCCGGAACATCGGTCACGATTCGGGATCGCTCCGATTCCACGCTCCGAACGGTGCGAATCGACTCGGTCACAACGCCGATTGGGTTCGTCGCCGACGGCGACATCCTCGCGATGCAAGACGCTGAATCCGGCGAGCTTGTCTTCGTCGACTGGAGAACCGGCGCACACCATCGTGTTGCGGGCGTAACCGGGGACTTCGTCGCCGTCGACCTCTGAACCTCGATCGCAGAACCCGTAGCCGGCCTGCTACACGTCTGCAGCGCGCGTGCTACACGCCTCCCCCACGATTGCGCCAATGGTTGGATCAGCCACGACGGAGAAGAAGGGAGGCAGATCATGACCACCGCCCCAGGACATGGTGGCGTCGCCACCGTAGGACCGAGGGAACCCCAGCGCTGGGTTGTGCTGCTTGCAGTTCTTGCAATCACCGCAGTCGGCATCGCCGCCATCGCGTGGATTGCTTCGGATCGCCCAGTTACCGAAATACCGGCCGCTCCTGCGCCGGCGCCGGCACCCGAGGTTGCGCCTCCTGTCGCTGTTGCGCCCATCGCTCCGGCGATTCCGGGCCCGATTGTGGAGTCGCATCTGTCGATGCAAGAGCTGGCAATCATGAACGAGGCCGCGACCGGTCTCGTCCCCACCGGCGTGCTGCAAGACGAGTTCAGCGTCGGCGTCGAGCCGGAGCACGTCACCTCGGCCCTCAGCCTCCAGGAGCTCGCTCTCATGAACGAGGCCGCGACCGGGCTCGTCCCCACCGGCGCGCTGCAAGACGAGTTCAGCGTCGGCGTCGCGTCCGGCCACGTCGCCTCCATCCTCAGCGGAGAAGAGCTCACCCTCATGAGCGAGGCCGCCACCGGCTTCCTCCCGAAGGACGTTCTGAGAGATGAGGCGTCGCTTGGGTATGCAGGCGCCCACATCGCGTCGGCCCTCACCACTGAGGAGATGGACCTCATGCGGGCCACCGTGAGCGGCTGGGCACCGACAGGTGTTCTCGAGGACGAGGCTGCAGTGATCAGCGGATATGACTACTCGGCAAGGGTCGGATCGGAGTCTCTGAGCCCGACGGTCAACGCCCTCATCGCCGGCGAACAGTTCGGCACAGTGATCAGCGCCGCCGAGTTCGACCTGATGCAGGCCGCCGCGACGGGTCGCCTGCCCACCGGCGTCCTCGATGACGAAATGGCAGCCTTCAGTGGCTTCGACTTCTCTGCCATCGGCAGCGCATCGATCAGCCCGGAAGTCAATGCACTCATCAGTGGAAAGCACCTGAGCTCGGCCCTCAGCACGGAAGAACTTGATTTCATGCGAGGGGTTGCCTCCGGGCTCATCCCGACCGGCGTGCTCGAACAAGAACTCGAGTAGCTCGGTATCGGGACAGCGCGGAATCGGCCACCGGATCTCCGGTGGCCGATTCGCGTCACTCGCCGTTTGCAGGGGGTTCCGGCTCCGCTCCGCCTTCACGGGCCACGTCGAGGATTCGGAGGATCGAATCCGGGTCGCTGCTCCCACGCACGAGATACGAGAACATGGCCCGCCGGAATTCGGGCTCGATGCCCATGAGCGCCGATCCGTCATATCTGAAGACGTCGTCCTCGAGCGCCCGATGGGTCACGACCGCGAGCTCGTACCTCGTCCCATTGCCGTAGAAGCCCTCGTCGAACGACCGATTCGCGGCAATGAATGATGAATCGTTCGATTGCGCGAAGGCGACGCCGAATTGCCGGCTCGCGAGGAAGCGGATCAGCTCTCGCACCTCCGGCCGATCCGCGACCGCCGACGCGAAGACAGCGCTCCCGAGCATGGTGTTCGCGTGCTCCGGGTGGACCGCCGGCGTCGGGAAGAAGCCGATGCTGCCATACGCCTGCGCTTCACTCGGAAGCGCCGTGAGGACCATCGCACCCTGGTGGTAGAGCCAGCAGCCGGGGGGATTCGACACCATCGGGACGAGGCCATCTGAGAATCTCGTCACGAGAGCGTGGGTCATGCCTCCGTACAACGCGTTGTCCATGAAGACGATGTCACCGAACCGCTCGAATGCACTCCTGATCTCCCCGCTCGCGAACGAGATCTCGCCCGCGGCCCATTGGTCGTAGACGCCCGGGCCGGCTTCATGAAGTACGAGGTCCTCGACGAAGTCGGTGGCCGGCCAAGCGTCTCCTCCCGGTGAGGCCTCGGCGAGGCACCACGGTGTGTGCCCGTCGGCGATCATCTCGCCGGTCAAGTCCATGAGACCCTGCCAATCGGTCGGTACCGCATAACCGGCATCGGCAAAGGCATCGGCCGGATACCACACGAGGCTCTTGGGGGTGACCGCGATCGGGATCCCCTTGAGCGTTCCCCCCACCTCCATGAGCGAGAGAAGGTACGGGTAGTGCTGCTCCCCCGTCTCACCGGAATCGAGGTACGCATCAAGAGAGACGAGCCGTTCGGAGAGAGCATCGTCCAACCATGCCGGTTGCGCGAGCCCGATGACGTCGTAGTCCAGTGTGGAATCCGCACTCTCGAGACTGGGAGAGGCGATCGACACGCCGATCCCTGTGCGCGACGTGAATCGAGCGAGATCCCCGGCAAAGGCAACGCCGTCCGTCTCCGACCAAGGGCTGAGCACGCGAACGCTCGTTCCTGCAAGTGCTCGCTCTGGATCAGCCGGCTCCCACGCCATTCGGGTTGAGGCGGTCGCTTCGCTCAGTGTCTCAGGGAGTTCGGGACACTGCTGCGTGCCGAAGAACTCAACGCATTCTCCGGTGCTGAGCGACCGGTTCACGAGGGCGTGTGCCAGACCGACGAGATCTCCAAGGGGCAGATCGAATGACCCGACCGCTCCGGTCGGGCCGTCCAGGATGACGATCGGACCGGGCTCTGCCGGATATCGCACACCGGCCGCCTGGGTGGCGAGGTGGAGGGACTCGATCGTGTGGGCATCGACCGGTTGCGCTTCGGCATCGAGCACCCTCACCGCGTGGAGCGCGAGGAGGACGCTGCGTTCCGGATCCGTCTCGAGACTTGCGGTTGAAGCATGAGTGAGCGCCGAAGCGAACGCCCGAGCCTCAGAGGCTCTCGCGATCTTCCGATCCTGCTCCGACACCGCGGCGAATTGCTGCGCCTCGGCGGCATTGCGCGACGCCGTACGGCCCTGAGCGACCGCGAAGAAGGCGAGGATTGCTGCCACGATTGCCGCTATTGACATGACGACCGACAGCGCAATCGCCCGTCGATGGGCGCTCTCCTCCAGCGCCTGGACCTGCTCGACCCGGACGGTCTCTGCATGAGTTTCAGCGTCGCGTCGTTCCTCGCTTGCATCGAGGAACTCCGCCTCGCTCGCCGTGAGAACGAGCTTTGCACGCCCTCTCCACTCCTCGTACTGCTCGAGACGGCTCCCAGTCAGAAGGAAGTCCCGATCGCGCCCCGACTCGACCCACGTTCGGACCTCGAAGTCGAGTGAGTCGCGAAGTTGGAGGTCGGCCTGTGCAAGCGCGATCCAGGATTGCAGCCGTCCCCAGTCGCGGATGAGCGCCTCGTGGACGAGGGCTACGGTCGCGAGACGTGTCACGGGATCCCGGTCGAATCCGATGAGCCGATCCTCCCCGAAGCGGTCGAGCACCGCAGGCGCCGACGGCCCGAGCGCTGTGACCTCGTCGAGCGGAGCGTGACGCCGAGTTGCAGCGCCCGTGGTTCCGTACGTCACGAGCCTGAAGAACACCTGTCGAGCGACATCGCGCTCGGCTCGCGATAGCGCCAGGTATGCGGCTTCTGCGCGTCGTGCGAGGATGCCGTCGATTCCTCCCTCCGCCTCGTACTCCTCCATAGTGATGCGACTTCCGTCGCGGGACTCGAAGAGCCGCATGAGCACGAACTGGAGCTGAGGAAGAGCAGCCGGGGCTTCGAGCATGACGCCGGTCAGCAGCGTGACGAGGTCCGGTTCGACCTTCACACCGACCCCGGTCGCGGGCTCGACGATCACCTCGCGAATCTCGTCTTCTGAGAGCGGGGTCACGCTCACCATTCCGCGCACGAATGGCTCGGCAAGCGCCGCGTAGCCGAGCGGCCGGTCGTAGAAATCGGCTCGCAGAGCCACGATGAGCGTCAGATCTCCGTCGGCGCACATCGAGGCTCGAGCAATCCCCTCGATGAACTGGTCACGCACTGTTGGATCGGTGACGGTGAACAGATCCTCGAACTGATCCACGACGAGAACGGTCGGACCGTCGATGCCGCCGCACAGGATCTCTCCGATACCCTGGGGACCGGACTCCAGTACGTCGAGCAATGTACCGGACGCGACGTGCCCAGCGGTTGCGATCGCCAGTTCGAGCGCCTCGAAGGGGTGTTCCCCCGGTTCCATGCGGAGAATCGTTGGTGTCGGGCCCCGGTCCGCCCCACGACGACGCAAGGCCGGGATCACGCCGGCGTTGATGACGCTGGACTTGCCGGAACCACTCGGCCCCAGAATGGCGACAACCCGGTTCCCGCGATCGATCCGGTCGAGGATCGTGTCGACGAGCCTCCCCCTTCCGAAAAAGTCGCGCGTATCGCCCTCCGTGAAAGCGTGGAGACCCTTGTAGGGGTTGCGCTGCACTCGGTCGGCCGGACGGCTCACTCCCCCGCTCTTGTCGACGAGACTCGGATCCTGGTTCAGGATTCGCTCCTCGACGTCCCTCAGGTCGGCGGAAGGCTCGATGCCGAGATCAGTGACGAGCCGTGTGCGGGCCCGCGTGAACGCTCGTAGGGCGTCGGCCTGGCGGCCGGTTCGATACAGCGCAATCATCAGCTGGGCCCAGAACCGCTCCCGATATGGGTGATCGCCGAGGCACTCCTCGAGTCCTGAGACGGTCTCGTCGAAACGTCCGAGAGCGATCGCCACGTCAAAACGCTCCTCGATTGCCGCGAGGCGTGCCTCGTCGAGAGGCCGCGCCCGCGCCGCTATCTCCGAATCGCCCACGAGGTCGGCAAGCGTCGTGCCGCGCCACATCGCGAGCGCCTCGTCGTAGGAGCGAAGAGCACGACCCGGATCGACTCGCGCTGCGGTTCTCGCCGTGGAGACTGCCTGTTCGAATAGATCAGCGTCGAGTTCGCCGTCTTCAATCAGAAGGCGATAGCCCGGTTCGACCGACTCGATCCGGTCGATGCCGAGAACCTGCCGCAGACGAGAGACATAGACCTGGCTCGACCGCCGCGCGGTGGGAGGCGGATCCTCGCCCCACACGAGGTCAACGATCTGCTCCGTTGGGGTCGTTCGGTTCGCGTTGAGCAGCAGCACCGCGAGTACGGTGCGCTGCCTGCGCCCGCCCAGCCTCAGCGGTCCGTCCCCGGCGGACACCTCGAGAGGACCCAGGATTCTGAAATCCATTCACCTCAATGACACCCGCAATCGCTCCGGGCCGCAAGGGGCATTTGTCAACAGGGGGAACGGGATGCCAGCGCGCTTCGGAGCAGAGCCGAGAGGTCGCCCACCTCGGCGACGTGGACTTCGCCGAGACCGAGCCACTCCGACATCGTCTCGAGCTCGCCGGCAAGTGCCGCCGCTACCCGGGAACCGTCGCGGTCGGGCTCGAAGTGGGCGGCCTGAACGAGGAGCCGTCCCCGAGCACGATCGGCCTTGAGATCCACCCGAGCGACGAGCTCCCCGTCGAGGAGGAACGGAAGGACGTAGTAGCCGTAGATGCGCTTGTCCTTGGGAACGTAGATCTCGATTCGGTAGCGAAAGCCGAAGATCCGCTCGATCCGGTCTCGATTCCACACGAGCGAGTCGAATGGGCTGAGCAGCGCCGTACCGGCCGGCCGTCTCGGAAGGACGGCCTCGGGATGCAAGTACGCGAGATGCCGCCACCCGTCAACGTGCACGGGTGTGAGCGCCCCCTCGATCGCGAGATCCGCGAGTACCGATCGAGCGGTTGGCTTGTGGAGCCGGTGGTAGTCGGCGAGGTCGGCCTCCGTGCCGATGCCGTGGTGCCTCGCCGCGTCGAGGAGAAGCGAACGGTACGCATCGAGACGACTCGGCGCGGGTGTCTCGCGCTCCTGCGGCGAGATGATCCGTTCCGGCACGTCATAGATCCGACCGAACGACGGTGTGCGGTACGCGGTGACGCGCCCGGAAGCGAAGAGCCACTCGAGCGCCTGCTTCCCCGGGGCATACCCCCACCAGGGACCACCGCGCTCCCCTGGATCGATGAGGTCCGACGCGGTCAGCGGTCCGTGCTCGGTGACCTCGTCGAGAACGGAGTCGATGTAGCCGGGGCGGTGCTCCTCCAGCTCTCTGATGCTGCGCCACGGCTTCATGCCGTCCATGCGGAATCGGTACGTCGGGTAGTGGGCGACGGGGACGAGCGAGGCCTCGTGGGCCCAGTACTCGAACAGCTCACCCGACGTCGTCGACCAGCGGTGGAACGCGGCGCGACTATACGGTCCGAGGCGAGAGAACAGCGGCAGGTAGTGGGATCGCTCGAGCACATTGACCGAGTCGAGCTGGAGCAGCCCGATCTTGTCGAAGACCCGGCGGAAGTGACGAATGTCGACTCGCCCTGTAGGCCTCGGAGTCGTGAAGCCCTGTGCAGCAAGCGCAATCCGTCGTGCCTGGTCGTTCGTCAGTGTTCGCTTCGTCACCGTGCTCCACCCTCCCCGGTCGCTACGCTACCCCGCCATGGTTCGCATGCTCTCCGCCGCTCTCCGCACGATCGTCCTCGTGCCCCTCTTCTTCTTCTACACACTGGCCGCCTCCGCACATGTCATTTGGGTCGGGAGACGGAATCCGGACTCTTCCAAGATCGAGGAGACGATCCAGCGATGGGCCGCCTACTTCCTGCGCATCCCACCGCTCGAGATGACGGTGGAGGGGGCCGAGCATGTCGATCCGGATCGCCACTACGTCGTCGTGTCGAATCACATATCGAACTTCGACATCCCGGTTCTCTTCCGCTCGATCCCCACGCCGATCCGGTTCCTCGCGAAGAAGGAGATCTACAAGATCCCATTGCTCGGTCCCGCCATGGACTTCGCCGGCATCGTCAGGATCGACCGGGACGGTGGCCGATCGGTGCATGCGGCGATCAACGCCGCGGCACGAGAGACGTATCGCCGGGGCTACTCGCTCATGGTCTTCGCTGAAGGCACTCGGAGCAGAGACGGCGAGATGTCCGACTTCCGCAGAGGCGCCGTTCGCATCGCGATCGACAACGAGGCGGATCTCCTCCCGGTGGTGATCGCCGGGACGTTCGACATCAATCCCCCGGAGTCTCCGCTCATCTACCCGGGGCGCGTTCGTGTCCGGATCTTCCCCCCGATCCCGACCGATGACATTCCTCCGAACAGGGTTGGTTCGGTGACCGACGCCCTCCGAGCTCAGATGGGCGAGGTCTACGACGAACTGAGGAACCAGTAGAGAGTAGAAAGTAGAGAGAAGAGAGAAGGCCCGACGGGTCTCTCTACTCTCTACTCTTGTCTCTCTACTCCTCATTGTTAGTCATAGATCCCCACCAGCCACGTCTGACCATCTCTGACGTCACAGAGGAATGCCCCGGCCGACGTGACGATCTGATACTGATCCGTCGGCTCCTCTCCCCTCCACCAGCGCCCCACTCTTCGCCACGGGCCGGCCCAGGATCGGACCGTCACCCAGCGGCTCCCGAGTCGAACTCTCACCGGCATCCCCCCGTCCCAATCCACATGGAACGGACGAGGTTCGGGAGGCACGAGCGCCGGCGAAGGCGCAGGGATCCGGCCAAGCCACGGCGCCTCGGAATCTCGTTGCCGGACCGGTTGCTCACCCCACCGGTGCCAGGCGATCCGGTCGCGAGGCTCGCGCCCACCTTGAGGCTGAGCTTGCAGGAGCGCGTCCCTGCCCACGATCGCCTGGGTCTCGGTGAAGGCACGCTCGGTCTCCTCCGCTGCACGCGAGTCCTCTCCGATCGCGAGCTGTCTCCCCGTTCCCGAGAGGTCGGCAGGCTCGATCCGGAGCGCAGCCAGCCCACCCCGAATCCCGGCCCCGACGCCCTCGATCCATGCGCGGAGCTGCCACCGAACCCGATCGGCAATCGCCCGGTCGTCGAACGGGTCGGTGCTCCTCCACGTCCGCGATCGTGTTGTGCCATCTGCTGCTTCGGCCTCCACCACGATCTGAAACGGAGTTGTGCCGACCGCGGAGAGAGCGCCGATGAGTCGAGCGGCCATCGCTCGAGCGGCGAACGAGGCCTGATCGAGGTCTTCGAGCGGTGGAATGAATCGCTCCGACACCGTCAGGTCAGCGGGAATGCTGCGCGCCGACACCGCCCGGTCCCCACCCGACGCGAGGCGATGGGCGTTGAAGCCTTCGGACCCGAAGCGGGATGTGATGGCGCTCCCGGGGAGTTGGGCAAGCTCTCCGAGCGTCGTGATCCCGAGCCAGCGGAACGTCGCAACGAGCTCCTCACGACCGACCGCCGAGATGTCGAGCGATGCAAGGAACGCGGCGTCATCCTCGACGATGAGGACCGGCGGATCGCCGGTCGCAACGGATGCCGCGTGCTTCGCCGTGAACGGGCCATCTGCGAGGCCGATCCGGAAGCCGGGGCCGGCGACTCGATCGACCTCCTTCACGACACGCTCCACAAGCGGAGTCTCACCTCCGTAGTAGCCGACGGCACCGGCCACCGGGGCGAAGACGAGCCCTGGTTCAACGACTTCGACCTTCGGGATGAGACCCTCGATGGCGAGAACGACTTGCTCGAACGCGACCATCTCGGCAGAAGGATCCCGCTCGATCGTGACGACGAGCGGGCAGATCCCCTCCGCTTCGCTTCTCCGCATTCCATTGCGTACGCCGGCGGCGTGCGCAGCAGCGTTCACCGCCTCGACCAGGTTGTCGCCGCCTATCGCCTGGGCGGGTTCATCCTGCGGCACTCCCGGTCTTCGCAGCGGCCACTCCGGATACCACACGCAGAGTGTTCGAGCCATCGTCCTCCATCTCGATCGTTCGGGTCATCCCCCGCATGGCCTTCCCCGAGGCCGTGATCTGAATCGTTCTTCGCTCGATCCTGCCGTGCCCTTCATCGGTCCCGCTCCAGGAGGTGTCGCGTGCTGCGAGGGTGAGGTGAGCGACCCCGGAGAGAGCCGTGTGACCGAGGGGTCGGAGCAGGAGCGGTGTTCCGCGGTTTCTGGCGAGCGCAGCGAGCCTGCGGATCGATGCCTCCTTCACCCTCGCCGGCACCTCGGCCAACACCGCCGATGCACCGTCGAGGAGCGTCGCAGTGGCCCTCCCCCATTGGGTCACCTCGCTGCAGCGTGCGATCACGAGCCTGTCGGGTTCGATCCCGACCTCCCATGCCGCGAGCGGGCTCAGCCACCCGCGGACGTCGAGGTAAGCGACCGGCCCTGCCCGGGTGTGCTCGGAGAGCAGGATGAGCCCGAGGCGGGTCATGCCGAGCCCGGGGTCCCCGGAGAGCACGGCGACCTGGCCGGGACCGATGGCCGGCAACCCGTACTCCGTAGTCCGTACTCCGTAGTCCGTGCTGAGAAGACGCGCGGATAGGTGAGGTGCAGCCACCTCTCTCACCTGTCCCCCCGCCGGAACGCACACCTTCCCACAACGCATGTCCCCCCGAACCGAAGGGACATGGTTGAAGCTTGGAGTTCGCTCACCGCCACACCGTTTCTCCTGCTCAATCGGGCCCGCCATCCTAATCGAACATATGTTCGATTCGCAAGTGAGGTAACCTGGTGTGAGGCAACGACGAAAGGAGCACGTCCGTGTCGATTGCGAAGGTGATCGAGATCACCTCTACCTCCCCCGGAAGCTTCGAGGACGCCATTCGAAAAGGCATCTCCAAGGCGCAGAAGTCCATCGATGGCATCCGGGGCGCTTGGGTTTCAGAACAGAAGGTCATCCTCGCCGAGGATGGAACGATCAAACACTTCCGCGTCGACATGAAGCTGACGTTCGTGCTCGAAGACTGACCGTTCCCATTGAAAGACGCCGAGAAGCCCCGGGATCCCCGGGGCTTCTCGCTATCTACGTGCGCTCCCCCACCGGCTGGACCTGGGAGGACGGTCGCGATGCGATCCCCATCGCTGCCACAGTCGGCACTGCCGATCGTTCCCCTGACAAGAACGCGAGTGGGGGCAAACAGCAGAAGGGGCCCGGCATCGCCGGGCCCCTTCCATCACGGATTGGTTTGGTCAGTTACCGGACTCGAAGTCGTCTTCGAACGACACGACGGTGCGGCCGGGCTTGGCCTCGCCGCCACGGTCGCTGCCACGGTCCCGGTCCCTGTCACGACCACGGTCCCTGTCACGACCACGGTTGCGGTCACGACCGCGATCACCACGGTCACGGCGACCCTCGCTGCGGTCCGAACGGCGATCGTCGCCCTTCGACCCGCCACCCTCGTCGCCTGACGGCTCCGGGGCGTTGGCGAGGTCGAGGCTGACCTTGCCGCGATCGTCGATCTCACGAACGACGACCTCAACCTTGTCACCGAGTGCGAGCACGTCCTCGACCTTGTCGATGCGCTTCCCACCGCCGATCTTCGAGATGTGCAGCAGACCATCGCGGCCGGGCAGGATGTTGACGAATGCGCCGAACTTCGTGATATTCACGACTTCGCCTTCATACGTCTCGCCGACGTTCGCCTCGGGCGGGTAGCCGATGGCCAGGATCCGCTCCTTGGCGAGCTCGAGCGATGTCGTGTCGGGGGCGCCGACACGGATCGTGCCGTCGTCTTCGATCTCGATCTTCGCACCGGTCTCTTCTTCGAGCTCCCTGATCGTCTTGCCCTTCGGTCCGATGACCTCGCCGATCTTGTCCTTCGGGACCATGATCGCTTCGATCTTCGGGGCCTTCTCGGCAAGCTCTTCACGAGGCGCGGGGAGCACATCGGTCATCTTGCCGAGGATGTACAGCCTGGCATCCTTCGCCTGGCTCATCGCGTCGATGAGTACCTGAGCGGGGAGCGACTCGATCTTCGTGTCGAGCTGGAGCGCCGTGATCATGTCCTCGGTCCCTGCGACCTTGAAGTCCATGTCACCGAGCGCATCTTCAGCACCGAGGATGTCGGTCAGCGTCACGAACTTGTCGTCGTGGTTGATGAGACCCATGGCGATTCCGGCGACCGGGGCCGCGATCGGAACGCCGGCATCCATGAGCGAAAGCGACGATCCGCAAACCGACGCCATCGACGAAGAGCCGTTGGACATCAGGACCTCGGAAACGAGGCGGAACGCATACGGGAACTCCTCGTCATCCGGGATGACGGGAAGGAGCGCCTTCTCTGCGAGCGCACCGTGGCCGATTTCACGACGCTTCGGGCCGCGCATGAAGCCGGCTTCGCCGGTCGCGAACGGCGGCATGTTGTAGTGGTGCATGTACCGCTTGGACTCTTCGATGGAGATCGTGTCGAGCATCTGCTCCATCTTCAGCATGCCGAGCGTGGTGACGTTCAGCACCTGGGTCTCGCCACGACGGAACAACCCGGACCCGTGGGCCTCAGGGATCATCCCGACCTTGACGTCGATCTCACGCACGTCGGTGAGGCCGCGACCATCGAGACGGACGCCCTCGTTGACGACACGCGAACGCATGACGTTCTTCTGAACCTTGCGGAACGCGTTCTTGGCGGCCTTCAGACCGTCGGTGTCGTCCTCTTCGAGGCCGAGCTCGGCGAGCGCGGCTTCCTTCGTCGAGGCTTCGGCTTCGAGACGCTCGGTCTTGTCAGCGATCGTGCCGAGCTCTTCGAGCTTCGGTTTGGCGATCCCTTCGACGCGCTCGTACATCTCGGCTGAGTAAGCCTCATTGATGGGCCACTCGACGGCTTCGGCCGGACCGACCGCCTCGAGCAACTCGAGCTGCATGTCGATCAGCGTAGCGATGTAGCCCTTCGCCTCTTCAAGGCCGCGGGCAACGGTCTCCTCATCACTGGCCTGCTGGCCGTCCTTGACGAGGCGGTAGCCGTTCTCGGTGGCCCCAGCCTCGACCATGGCGATGTCGACATCACCGGAGTCGTTGCGCTTGCCGGCGACGACGAGTTCGAAGACGGCGCCTTCGAGCTGCTCGTACGTCGGGAACGGAATCCAGACACCGTCGATGAGGGCGAGTCGGACGGCGCCGATCGGCCCATCGAACGGAAGCGAACTCAGCGTCAACGCACCCGACGCGCCGTTGAGCGCAGGAAGGTCGTAGGCGTTGATGAGGTCGGCCGACAGGATGGTCGCCACAACGTGTGTGTCGTTGCGATAGCCGTCGGGGAAGTTGGGACGGAGCGGACGGTCGATGAGTCGGCACGTCAGGATGGCCTTCTCCGTTGCGCGTCCTTCACGACGGAAGAACGAACCCGGGATCTTGCCGACGGCGTACATACGCTCTTCGACATCGACGGTGAGCGGGAAGAAGTCGGCGCCTTCACGCAGCCGCGTCGATGCGGCAGCGGTGACGAGGACCTCGGTGTCTCCGACGCGCACGGTGACGGCGCCGTCGGCGAGTTGAGCGAGTTCGCCGGCGCGGAGTTCAATCTCCACCTCTCCGACGAGCCCACGAATGGCAATCTCAGCCAATTGGATCTCTCTTTCGTATATGCGGGGTCCAATTGGCAGTGAGCAGATCTCGACGGAGTCGAGCCCCATCCACTGACAACTGGTTCCACCGCGCTTGCTTGCGATGGGACGCCGAATACGCCGAAGGCGGCCCGAGAGCCGCCTCCGTCTGCGCTATCGGCGCAATCCCAGTTTCGCTATGAGCGACCGGTATCGCTCCACATCTTGGTCGTGGAGGTACCGGAGGAGTCGCCTGCGCTTCCCGACCATCATCAACAGCCCTCTACGGCTGTGGTGGTCCTTCTTATGGACCTTGAGATGCTCGGTGAGATGGTTGATGCGTTCGGTGAGCAGCGCCACCTGGACCTCCGGCGAACCGGTGTCCGTGGCGTGCGTGCCGAAATCATCGACGACGGTTTGTGTGTCGTTCACGAGGGTCTTTCCTTCGCGACAGAGTACGCGGGCGAACGCCCGAGACGGCATGATAGCAACGGTCTGCGCTAACGAGCGAATCATCTCAGCACGCTCTTACCGCATGAGCGGATCACTTCCGGACGTCCCCGCTCCCCACATTGCCGTGACCCGCCGGGGCTCCGGCCACTCGCACGTGCCGGCCGAACGCGCCTCGGCGGCGATGCAGTCGGCGACGACGTCGCTGTGCATCACCGAGTTGTGGGCCTCGCCCATTCGAATCCACATTGCGATCGGATTGGGGAAGCGCGAGAGGAGGCTGCCTCCTCCGTCGTCGAAGTCCAAGACACGCACACCACTCGGCAGATCGTGGAAGTTCGTGAAGCCGGCATCGGGATTGCGGACGATCACAACCTCCACTCCGGACCGTTCACCGAGATGGTCCCGAATGTCGGTGCATCCGGTCCATCCGCATCGCACAGGCTCGAAGAGCCCATCGTCCGCGGTGTCGCCGTGGAACCAGCCAATGCTCTGGAGCACGCCGAGCGGTCCGGTGGCGATGGGAGGGTCGAGGATGGCGGCTCCCACGACCGATTCGACAGCGATGACCGGGTGGTCGTCCCAGCGGCTCACGACTTCAGTGATCACAGCCCCGCCCTTGCTGTGCCCGACGAGGTAGATCGGTCGCCCATCGGCGCCGAGTGCCGCGAGATAGGCCCCGAGGGCGTCGGCGGCGTCTTCGGTTGGGGCGCGGCGCGACGCCTCGATGGGGTCGCCGTCCGGCCAGGCCCAGCGGTAGTCGAAGACCCGGATGTCGCTCTGAGCAATGCCCGCCCGGCCTGCGAGGTCGTCGAAGCCGGCCGGATCGCCACCGTGACCCGGCACGTAGACGAAGAGCGGACCCGTTGTCGCGGCCGCTCCTCCGATGCGTCGACGCCGCATGAGCACGGCTCCGGCTGCTGCCACTGCGCCCAGCCCTGCCCCGCCGATGGGAGAGACGGGAGCCCTATTCGACCCGTTCCCACTGCGGACCGGGGTCGTGGGCGCGAGTCCGAGCCCGTCTCCGGGCGCCAGGACGGGCAGCTCCGCGTCGTCTGTGTTGAAAGCCACACCTGGTGTGGTCGTAGGCGCAAACGACGGGGATGTGGCGACTGACGGCGGCACAGAGATGAGCGAGGCGAGAATCCAACCCGCGGCAAGCAGGGCTCCGGACATCAAAGGATCCGTTCCTGGGGAGTGCGGGAGACATCACCACCCTGCCGGGGTGATGCCCGACGGTCAAGGGGCGCGATCGCCGGAGATGCGCTTCGCCGTCTCGATGTCGTCTTGGATCTGCGTCGCAATGTCGTCGGTCGTCGTGAACTCGATCTCGTCACGGATGCGGTCGACGAAGCCGACCCGGAGCTGCTTCCCGTAGAGATCTCGCTCGACACCGATGACGTGAACAGCGAGCACATCGGCGGATACCCCGTGCGTCGTGTGAAGACCCAGGTTCGCAACTCCTCGGTGCTCGATCCCATCGATCCAGACCAGAACGGCGTAGACGCCGTGTTTCGGGACTGTGAGCGTCGCAGGAAACGAGATCTTCGCAGTCGAGACACCCAGATCGCGGCCTCGCTCGTCGCCCGGAACCACGATCCCCTCGAGCTCGTAGGGACGCCCGAGCATCGCGCCTGCTCGAACCACGTCCCCTTCTTCGATCGCCGTTCGGATCGTCGTTGAGCGAATCTCGGTGCGGTCATCACACGCTATGTCGACGACCGTGACCTTGAAACCAAGGCGCTCTCCGATCTCTCTGAGCGTCTTCGTCGTTCCGGTTGCATCGATACCGAAGTGGAATCCGGCGCCGACGACGACGCAGCGGGCATCCAGGCCGTCAACGAGGAAGCGCTGCACGAAGTCGCTCGGTGCCATCGTCCTCATCTGCTCGTCGAAACCGAGCACGGCGACCCGCTCGATCCCAACCTCTTCGAAGAGCTCGAATCGACGCTTCAGGGTGCTCAATCGCGACGGAGCCCCCGTGCTCGATAGGAGCGCTGCGGGATGCGTTCCGAACGTCATCGCGACCTTGGTGAGGCCCTCGTCCCCCTCCTGCAACGCGGAGAGGACCTTGCGGTGACCGAGGTGGACACCGTCGAAGACGCCGATGGCGACCGCCGAACCTCTTGGAGGCGCCTCCCAGCCGGATGGGTCTCCCTGGTAGATGATCATGCGGTCACAACCTCCGGCTTCACCGACAGACCATCGATGCGATAGACGCCGAGCAGAACGTCGCCTGCGAGCAGTCGCACGACGTCTCCTTCGCCACCGTCCTCCTCCTGACCGAGGGCGGCGGTGGGAATAGCGGCGCCGTTGCTGGCCGCAACGATGTACGAGGGATCGATCTGACGAGCCGGCAGGTCTCCGAGAGCGGCACTCGGTTCGATGAGGAGCGACGCCACGGTCCCTGCGTCGACGGCCTTTTCGATCTCTGCGATCGTGACCGCATCGTTGACATGCAGGGAGCCATTTCTCACTCTGCGAAGCCTCGTGAGGTGCGCCCGGCCACCGAGCGTCCTCGCCATGTCGTCGGCAAGGGTGCGCACGTAGGTTCCTGCGCTGCACACAACGTTGAACGACACTTCCGGATAGTCGGACGGCGCGAGGTCGGTGATGGCCAGCGAGTAGATCTCCACCGGGCGCGCCTCGCGCTCGACGACCTTCCCCTCTCGAGCGAGTTCGTAGAGTCGCTTGCCTTCGACCTTGCGAGCCGAGACCATGGGCGGCATCTGGAGGATCGACCCCCGGAAGCGATCGGCGGCCTGTTCGACGAGCGCCTCGGTCACGGGGAGCGGCGATCGATCGAGAATTGCACCGTCGGCGTCGAGGGAGTCCGTCGCGACGCCGAACAGCGCCGTCGCTTCGTACGCCTTGGCGAAACCCTGCACGAAGCGGAGCAGACGAGTGCTGCGCCCGAGTCCGAGCACGAGCAGCCCGGTCGCCATCGGATCGAGCGTCCCGGCGTGGCCGACCTTCCCGCCGACGAGTCTGCGCACTTTCGCCACGACGTCGTGGCTCGTCCAACCCTGTTCCTTGTCGACGAGGATGAACGCGTCGCCGACTCCGCTCCGTGTCACGCGAGAAGCTCCAGGATCCGGGCAATCGTCTGCTCGACATCCAGTTCGGTCGTGAACCCGGCGGCGTTGCGGTGCCCGCCGCCGTGGAATGCAGCTGCGATCTCCGCGACGTCGACGGTGCCCCGCGACCGGAGGCTCCCCTTGATGATGCCCGGCCGGGTCTCTTTGAGGAGGCAGGCAACGCCTGCTTCCCGGGCGAGCCGCACGAGGTCGATGAGCGGGTCTGCGGCCTCCCACGGGATGCCGGCCTCCCGGAGATCGTCTTGCCGCAGCACCGACCACACGAGGCCGGCGTCCTCCTCGAGCCGGGCACGGCCGAGGACGCGTGCGACGACCGCGAAGTAGCCGAACGGGGTCTCTTCGTAGAGCATCTGGCCGATCGGTGCCGTCTCGACGCCTGCAGCGAGCAGATCAGCCGCGAGACGGTGCACATCCGTACTCGTCGACGAGTACTGGAACCTGCCGGTATCGGTGACCAGGCCTACATACAGAGCCTCTGCAATGGGCCGCGTGACATCCCATCCGATGCGGGTCAGCAGCTCATGGACGAGCTGGGTGGTCGCAGCCGCCTTTGGATCGACGACGCGAACGTCCCCGAGAT
Organism: Actinomycetota bacterium; assembly: GCA_039715165.1. Taxonomy (GTDB): domain Bacteria; phylum Actinomycetota; class Acidimicrobiia; order Spongiisociales; family UBA5794; genus JAHEEL01. The sequence goes on along the minus strand of JBDLHX010000001.1, from coordinate 21,057 downwards.
CCCCCTCGGTGACGTGGTGATCGATCACGAGGACGCGGTCCGCCGCCTGCACCACTGAGCCGACAGAGCCGACCCGGTCGAGATTGCCGGTGTCGCACACAACCACGAGATCGAAGTCGCCGGAGAACTCGCTCGGCGGCACGAGCACGCTCTGGTCGAGGAACCGAAACTCTTGCCCGATGGCGAACGGCTCGCCGAATGACACCACCGCGTTCTTCCCGGCCCCGCGTGCGGCGAGCGCGAGCGCGATGGCCGATCCGAGCGCATCACCATCCGGCCGAACGTGACCGACGATGCCGATGCGCTCAGCCTGGTCGAGGGCGCGGACGGCTCGGTCCCACGTGCCCTCAGTCGGGGACATGGTCGTCCTCCTGCTCATCGCCGATGTCGCGCAGCAGGCGGTCGATCTTGAGACCTTCCCCTATCGCTGGATCCACGCGGAAGGTGAGCTTCGGCGTGTACTTCATCCGGATCTGGCGACCGGCGACGGACTGAATGTGGGGAGCGGCTCTCGTGAGCGCCCCGCCCGTTGCCTCGACTTCCTCGTCGGTGCCGAGAACGGAGTAGTAGACGAAAGCGTTGCGAAGGTCGGGCGATGTGTCGACCCCGGTGATGGTCACGAATCCCAAGCCGGGGTCCTTGAGCTCGGCCACCGCATCGGCGACGACCTCGCGCATGAGCTCGTTGACCTTGCGCATCCTGGGACTGTCCGAGCGGCTCATCGTTGGCTCTCCTCGAGATAGGACCGCACCGTACCGAGCACCTCTGCGTCAATCCGGCGGTCGAGATCGCGTTCGATCGAATCGAGCACTTGATCCACGTGGCCGGGCGACTCCCCTACGACAGCAATGCCGATATCGGCCCGCTGCCAGAGGTTCTGGTGGTCGACCTCGGCGACGGCGATCGGATAGCTCTGCCCGATGTCGGCAATGATGCTCTTCACCACGCGGCGCTTCTCCTTGAGAGACCGTACGCCCCGAATCCTCAGCTCGACCCGGAGCACTCCCACGTGCATCCCGTGCCTCCTCTGCGAACGGTCACCCGATCAGGTTCTGGCGATTTCCTTGACCTCGTAGGACTCGATCGTGTCGCCTTCCTTGACGTCCCGGAAGTTTGCGAGGCCGATTCCGCACTCGTACCCCGTCTGGACCGCCTGGACGTCTTCTTTGAAGCGACGCAGCGATGCGATGCGTCCGTCGTATACGACGACGCCGTCGCGCACGAGCCGCGCACGAGCGTTGCGGTTGATCGTTCCTTCAGTGACGTAGCAGCCTGCAACCATCCCGTAGCGGGGTGCCCGGAAGGTCGCGCGCACCTCGGCGACCCCGAGGAACGTCTCGATCTCTTCCGGAGCGAGTTCGCCGACGAGCATCAGCTCGAGGTCGTCGAGCAGCTCATAGATGATCGAGAACGTCCGGATGTCGATACCGGCGCCCTTCGCTGCTGAGCGCGCCGACGCATCCGGTCGGGCGTTGAATCCGTAGATCACGGCCTCAGACGCCTCCGCGAGCATGACGTCGTTTGCGGTGATACCACCGACAGCCCCGTGGACGACTGAGATCGCTGCATCCTCACGGGAGATCTTCGCAACGGATTCACGGATCGCCTCAAGCGATCCGTGCGCGTCGGCCTTCACGATGATGCGCAGCTCTGCGTGGTCCGCGGTTCGGAGATGTTCGAGGAGCTGTGTCAGACGCTCCGTGGCGGTCGGGACGACGAGGTCCCTGGAGCGCTTCCGAGCGAGCTCCTCTTCGGCCATCTTCCTGGCGGTTCGTTCGTTCTTGACGGCCTGGAACATGTCACCGGCGAGCGGTACCTCGCCCCATCCGGAGATGAGTACGGGTGAACTCGGCCCTGCCGTCTTCAACTGGTTGCCGCTCTCGTCGAACATCGCTCTGACGCGACCCGACACCGGGCCGGAGACGAGTGCGTCGCCTCGCTTCAGTGTTCCGCGCTGCACGATGACGGTCGCGACCGGCCCGCGCCCGACCTCGAGTTGCGCCTCGATGACCGTTCCGACGGCGGACGCTTTCGGGTTTGCGGTGAGCTCCTCGACCTCGGCAACGAGTGCCACGATTTCGAGCAGGTCGTCGATGCCGGTCCCCTTCAACGCGGACACTTCGATTGCCGGCACGTCACCCCCGAGGTCTTCGACAACGATGCCGTACTGGGTGAGGGCAGCCCGAACGGCATATGCGTCTGCCGTCTCGAGGTCCATCTTGTTGATCGCGACGATGATCGGGACTTCCGCAGCCTTAGCGTGGTTGATGGCTTCAACCGTCTGGGGCATGACCCCGTCGTTCGCTGCAACCACGAGAATGACGAGGTCGGTGACGTTGGCGCCCCTCGCTCGAAGGGCGGTGAACGCTTCGTGGCCGGGGGTGTCGATGAACGTGATGAGGTTGCCGCCACTCGTCACCTGATAGGCGCCGATGTGCTGGGTGATTCCGCCCGCTTCGCCCTCGACGACGTTCGTCGCACGAATCGTGTCGAGTAGCTGGGTCTTGCCGTGGTCGACGTGTCCCATCACTGTGACGACGGCCGGGCGCGGCTTGAGGCTGGCCGGGTCGTCTTCGTACTCGATGATGTGGTGGACCGGGCCCTTGTCTTCTTCCGGTATCTCCTCGGCTTCGGTGACGAGCAGGTCGTACCCGAACTTGCGGCCGAGGGGTTCGATCGCGTCGACGGGAATCGTTCCGCCCGCGGGGACCATCTCGCCCATCTCCATGAGCGCCTGGACGATCAGCACCGTCCTCGTTTGGATCATTCGCGCGAGTTCGTGGGTGGTGATCCCGGGCTCGACGAGGAGCACCTTGTCATCCACCGGTCCGGACTCATCTTCCGGCTCAGGCTCAGGCTCAGGCTCTGGTTCCGGTTCTGGCTCCGGCTCTACCTCAGCCGCCGGTTCCGACTCGGGTACCGGCTCGTCGGTCTCCGGCGCCGTCTTGGCGTCTGCGCTCTCGTCGTAGGAGAGGCGAACGAGTCCAACTGACTCCTCGTCGAGCCCCGACGAGGCGGTCTTCACTTCGATGCCGAGCTCCAGGGCGCGCTCGAGCACGTCCTTGGACTCGAGGCCAAGGTCTCGCGCGAGCTCGTAAACCCGTTGCTTCCCCACTCAGTTCTCCTCGTTCTCGTCCGCGGCGTCGATGTCGCTCTCGTCCGCTTCGGGTTCGCCCGTCTCGGCGACTGTTTCGTCTTCGATTGCTTCGGCGTCTTCACTCGGTTCGGCCGCAGGCTCTGTCACTTCCTCGGCTGCCTCTTCGATTCCTGCCGGCTCCTCGGCCGGTGTCTCTGTGGCTGCCTCTCCGAACTCGTCCTCTTCGAGGTCGAGTCCGAGGTCCTGGCTCTCGGACCGGATATCGATCCGGTAGCCGGAGAGCCGAGCGGCGAGACGCGCGTTCTGGCCCTCCTTGCCGATGGCGAGGGAGAGCTGGTGGTCGGGCACGACGACTTCCGCGGTCCGTTCGTCTTCGTTGAGCCGCACTTCCTTGACCCTTGCGGGGCTGAGCGCTTCGGCGATGAATCCGGCGGTGTCATCGCGCCACTCGACGATGTCGACCTTCTCTCCCCTGAGTTCGTTCACGACCTGGCGAACTCGCGAGCCCCTGGCGCCGACACACGCGCCGACGGGATCGACGTTCGGGTCGTTCGACACAACGGCGATCTTCGTACGATGGCCGGGCTCACGTGCAATGACGCGAATCTCGACGTCGCCGTCGACGAGCTCCGGAACCTCGAGCTCGAACAGCGAGCGGATGAACTCGGGGTGGCTTCTGGAGATGACGATCTGAGGCCCTTTGCCCTCGCCTCGCACCTCGAGGATGTAGCCCTTGACACGGTTTCCGCGCTCGAGCCGTTCGTACGGGATGCGCTCAGACGACGGCATGATCGCTTCGGCGTCGCCCAGGTCGAGAATGGCGTAGCGGTGATCCGACTGCTGCACGATCCCGGTCACGAGGTCGCCTTCGCGGCCTTCGTAGATCTCGTAGACCTGCTCGCGCTTCGCGTCGCGGAGCCGCTGCATGATCACCTGTTTCGCGGTCTGCGCGGCGATGCGGCCGAAGTCGTCGGGGGTGTCCTCCCACTCCTCGACGACGTTGCCATCTTCGTCGAGCTCCTGGCCGTAGACGAGGATCTCGCCGGTGTCCGGATCGATCGTCACCCTGGCCTCTTCCGCGGCCCCGGGGGTGCGTTTGTAGGCGGAGACGAGAGCATTCGCGAGCGCGTCGAGAATCGTCTCGGCGGGGACTCCCTTCTCCCTCTCGAGGAGCTCCAACGCGTCCAACAGGTTGTAGTCCATCGCTGCCTCTCCCTACGCCGTCTTGCCGGGCTTCTCGCCCTTTTCCCACACGAACACGGTGCGCGCCGACGCGATGTCGCTCGTCTCGATGCGCCGCTCGGATCCATCGACCGACACCACCACGGCGTCGTCATCGGCCTCCACGAGCTTCCCGCGGTGGTGTTTGTCATCTTCGATCTTCGAGTACGTCTTGATGTGGACCTCGCTGCCAAGCACCTTGCGGAAATGCGAAGGCCTGCGGAGCTTCCGCTCGAGGCCCGGTGAGGTCACTTCCAGGGTGTAGGAGCCGGCAAACGGGTCATCTTCTTCGATGAGCCGTGCGATCCCCTTCGAGAGGTCGGCGATGCGGTCGACGCCGATCGGCTCACCGGCGTCGAGGACGACGCGCAGCAGCTTGCCACCACCGAGGATCTCGACATCGTCGAGTTCGATTCCCTCAGCGGCAACATACGGGCCGACGAGGCCCCATACCTGCTCCGCGACATCTGCCACGCTCGGTGCTCCTTCGTGCGCACATCACACAACGAGGCGGGCAAGGCCCACCTCGACGCGTACATCCGGTTGCAGACAGGAGTATAGGCGGACCCGGACCCTGCCGCTGCCGCGTCAGGAGGAGTAGCAAGACACAAGACCCGCGGCGCTGCCTGGTCTTCGTACTTGCTACTTGCTACTTGCTACTCGGTCGACGACGTTGGCTACAACGTCGCTGACCGCAAGTTCACTCTTGTCGCCCGAGCGTCGTTCAACGAACTCCACAATGCCGTTCGCGAGCCCGCGGGGGCCAACGGTGACCCGATATGGGATACCGATGAGCTCCGCGTCGTTGAATTTCACACCGGGCCGCTCGGCTCGATCGTCGAGGAGAACATCGATGCCGGCGTCGGTGAGGTCCTCGTAGAGCTTCTCGGAGACGGACATCGTCGCCTCGTCGTCGATCTTCACGGCGGTGATCACGACCTCGTACGGCGCGATGGAGACGGGCCAGACGATCCCGCGCTCATCATGGTTCTGCTCGACTGCGGCCGCCACGTTGCGCTCCACGCCGATGCCGTAGGACCCCATCACGAGCGGTACTGCCGTGCCGTCGGCGTCGAGAACCATTGCTCCAAGAGCAACAGAGAACTTCGTCCCGAGCTTGAAGATGTGTCCTGCCTCGATCCCGCGGAAGATCTCGAGCGTCTCGCCGCACGAAGGGCATGCCTCACCTGCGACCACTGTCCGAAGATCGAGCCACTCGGTGACCTCGATGTCCCGTCGCATGTCAACACCGCGCAGGTGGTGATCGTCGAGGTTCGCGCCGGTGACCATGTTCGTGCGGTCGACGAGCTGATGATCGGCCAGGATGCGGGGTCCGTTCACACCGACCGCGCCGAGGCTCCCAGCATCCGCCCCAAGGAGGTCACGAATCTCTTCCGGGTGCGCAGGCCGAACCTCGACGGCGCCCGTCCCGTCCAGGAGCTTCTGCTCCTGGAGGTCGTGGTCGCCGCGCAACAGAACGAGCGCTGGTTCGTCGTCGAGCATGTACACGAGCGTCTTGATCTGACGATCGGCCGATGCTCCGCCGTCGAACTCGACGAGGTCGAGAATCGTGTGCACCCCAGGCGTCGGGAATCGCTCCGGCTCCGCCGGTCCCGGTTCGTCGATTGCCTTCGGGATCGCAGACGTTGCCCGCTCCACGTTGGCGGCGTAGCCACACTCGGGACAGTGAGCGACATTGTCCTCCCCCGCGGGTGAGGGGACCATGAACTCGACCGAGTCCGATCCTCCCATCGCCCCCGATGACGCCTCCACGGGAATCGCAGTGACACCGATCCGCTCAAAGATGCGCGTGTAGGCGGCGAAGTGCCGGTCGAACTGCACGTCGAGACCCGCCGTGTCGATGTCGAAGCTGTATGAGTCCTTCATGGTGAACTCGCGAACGCGCAGCAGACCCGACTTCGGGCGCGGCTCGTCGCGGAACTTCGTCTGGATCTGATACCAGAGCTGCGGCACCTGCTTGTACGACGTCAATTCGGTTGCGATCGTGGTGAAGATCTCTTCGTGGGTCGGGCCGAGGATCGCGCTGCCGCCTCGGGTGTCCGTGACCGAGAACAGGATGTCGGCCATCGTCTCGGCGCGACCGGTCTTCTCCCAGATCTCGCGAGGGTGCAGCGCGGTGAGCAGCAGCTCCTGACCGCCGATACCGTCGATCTCCTCACGGATGATGTTCATGATCTTCATCCGCACCCGCTGACCGAGTGGCAGGATCGAATAGCCACCTGCCATGAGCTGCCGGGCGTAGCCGGCTCGGATGAGGAGGCGATGGCTCGCCGCTTCGGCGTCGGCGGGATCGTCGCGGAGGGTGGGGATGAACGCCTGTGACCAGCGCAAGAGAAGGCTCCAATGGTGTGTGAAGACGCCGAGGATACCTGGCTGACAGCGGACAGTGGACAGTCAGAGTGTTCTGCCGCGTCGTCTGGCCGTCAACCGTCAACCGTCAACTGTCGACCGCCGGCGAAGCCGGCTCAGTCCACCGTCAAGGAGTATGCGCCGGGGCCGGTCGAGCCGCTGTCGGCCACGATCACGAAGAACGTCCCCGCCTCGCGGGCCGTGAACACGATCTTCGGGTTGGTCCCGAACAGCCCTCCCCCGGAGTCGTCGTCGAGTGCTCGCAGGCGACCGAGTCCCTCGGGACCGTCGATCATGAGCACCGGATCGAACGCGATCGAGTCGACGTCGATGGTGACGGCCTGACCTTTGCCGAGTTCGATGAGGTGCCAGTCGAAGTCGCCGGGGTAGTCGATGTTGCCGACGATGGTTGCGTCCCGAGTGAGATGCCGACCATCGTCGGAGTCGGGCCACTCCGTGAGATCCTCACTCGAGCGCAGGCGCCCGCTCGCTGCGCCGGTGTAGTTGTCGATTCGCAGGATGTGCGGTCCCCGGTAGGTGATGAGCTCTTCGATCGTCTCTTCACCATCGAGTGAATCGTCGGCGATGGCGATCTCGAAGCCGTCGATCGTCGCGAACGTCAACTGCAGATCCTCATCGCTCTCCACGGTGAAGCTGACGTTCGAGTACAGCGGAGCCTCGAAAACGAACACATAGTCGTGCCACACGTTGTCGAACTGCAGGCGATGCATGTCGGCGCCTCGCTCGATCGGTGGCAGCCTGTCGCCGAGGCCGCCGACATCCTCGCCTGCCTTCATGCCGGCGATCGTCTCGGCGGCGTCGGCGAGGGAGCCCGAGAGCCCGAACTCCTCGAGCAGGCTGAAGTTCGTGATCCCGATGACCGACCCGTGTTCATCGACGAGTGCTCCGCCGCTCTGGCCGCCGGTGACGGTGGTGTCCGTCTGCAGGAACGTCCACTCCCCAGCCTCCCACTCCCGGGTTCGTGACAGGATTCCCTGGGTGATCGTCGGTTGCGGATACGCCTCGGACTCGCCCGGATAGCCGACGAGGTACACGGGTCGGCCGAACGGAATCGACTCGCCGTCCCCCGTCTTCACCGCCTCGGGCAGTCGGTCGGCCCCGGAGACGTCGATGAGCGCAAGGTCGCCGAACGGGTCCCATCCAATGACCGGCGCACGATTGATCTCGACTCCATTCGGGAAGACGACGCGTACGGATCGATACGGCCAAACGACGTGAGCAGCCGTCAGCACGACGTCGCCCTCGATGAGCACGCCGCTGCCGCCGGCGATGTCGGTCTCGATTGACGCGATCGAAGACGCCACCTGCTCGTAGATGCGTTCGGCCGGGGCGGTCCCGTCTGCTTCAGCAGCGGCAGTCGCCGTCGAGCCGGCCGGCGAACTCGTCGACGATGGAGCCGATTCCGCGGGGGTGCACGATGCCAGCAGCGCTGCCGCCGCGAGGAAGGCCACCGCGGTTGTGGCGCGACTGGTCACTCGTCCTCACCGACGGCGATGTCGGCGACGGCGGCACGGCGGTCCGCTGCACGATTTGCATCGCCTCGAAGCTCGATGAGTTCGATCCTCTCCTCGCTTGCGAGGTCTTCTGCCGTTACGTCCGCAGCCGCAAGTCGTGCCTCAACGCCTTCCTCGACGAGCCGTCGGGCCTCGTCGACGAGCGCATCAACCATCTCTTCCTCCGGCACGACACGAACGACCTGCCCCTTGATGAAGAGATGCCCTTTGCCTCGCCCTGCAGCGATTCCGATGTCCGCTTCCCGGGCCTCGCCGGGACCGTTGACGATGCACCCCATGATCGCTACCTGGATCGGGAGGTTCGCTGCCTCGAGGGCGGCTGTCGCTTCTCTCGTGACCTTGATGACGTCGACTTCGGCCCGCCCGCACGACGGGCACGCGATGAGGTCGAGTCCGGTGCGCTCCCTGAGACCGAGGTACTCGAGAAGCTGTCTTCCGGCTTTCGCCTCTTCGACCGGGTCGGCGGTGAGAGAGAATCGGATCGTGTCGCCGATCCCCTCAAGGAGCAGCGTCGCGATGCCGGCTACCGATTTGATGAGCCCACCCGGCGGCGGCCCTGCCTCGGTAACGCCCAAGTGCAGCGGATACGGGACGCGTTCCGCGAGGAGACGGTATGACTCGACCATCCGAGGAACATTCGAGTGCTTCACGGAGATCTTGATGTCGTGGAAGCCGACGTCCTCGAGGTATGCGATCTCGTGCTCGGCCGATCGAACGAGCGCTTCGGGAACGGGTGCACCGAACTCCTCGAGAAGGTCCTTATCGAGCGACCCGGCATTCACGCCGACGCGGATCGAGACGCCCGCATCCGCGGCGGCCCGAGCGACCTCTTTGATGTGCTTCTCCTTGCGGATGTTCCCCGGATTGAGGCGGAGGCCGGCCACGCCGGCTTCGAGCGCAGCCAGCGCGAGCCGGTGCTGGAAGTGGATGTCGGCGATGACCGGCACCGGGGAACGCGGGACGATTTCGGCAAGCCCCTGCGCGGCCTCGACGTCGTTGCACGTGATCCGAACGATGTCGGCGCCTGCCCCACTCAGCGCGTAGACCTGCGCGAGCGTGGCATCGACGTCGGCAGTCTTCGTCGTCGTCATCGACTGCACGGTGATCGGCGCACCGCCTCCGACGGGAACGTCACCGACATGAAGTTGGCGGGACTGCCTGCGCTCGATGGCCATGGGGTGATGCTAGGGAGAAGTAGCCGAGTAGCTCAGTGGCGAAGTGCGAAGTCGTCAGCTTCTTGGCTACTTGGCTACTGGTCTACGCAGCGCCTCGCGCTGCTACAGCTGGATCGGCTTGAAGATGTCGAGGTAGACCCCCATGAACCCCACCGTGATCAGGAACACGATCACCACGGCAGCGACGGGGAGCAGCTTCGTGACGTCGGGCGTGCGCCCTGAGACCTTCTCGTAGATCGCCACGGCGAAGTGACCGCCGTCGAACGGGTAGAGCGGGATGAAGTTGAGCACGCCGACGAAGATGTTGACGAGGGCGAGCATCATGAGCGTGCTTTCGAGCGGACCTGCGAGACGGACGAGACCGATGGGGCTGATCGGCCGCACCTCGTCGAGGACCTCCTCGCTTCCGCCGAACATGGACATGACGAGCTCGGGCAACCCGATCACCATCTGCCAGAGGCCTCGGAAGCTCTGGACGATGGCCTCGCCGATGCCGCGACCGATAGCGCCGATCGTCCCGACGACTCCGGGGTGTTCACGCTGCACTGAGGGGGCCGCGCCGAAGTAACCGACCTCTTCGTAGACGACGTCTCCGTCCCCGTCGGTCATGACCTTGCCATCGTCGCCGATGACCGGCTTGTCGACGAGCGCGAGCGTCATCGTCGCGTCCGCCGCGATGCCGTCTCGCTCGTAGCCCACGGTGACCGCTCGACCTCCGTCGGCCCGGACTCGATCGACGAACTCCTCCCACGATCCAAGCGGTGCTCCCTGGTAGGTGAGCAGCGTGTCACCTTCCGCGAATCCGCTGAGCGAGGCAGGCGACGGATCCCCTTCCGGGGTAACCGAAGCAACGACAGACAGGGAGAGTGTCGGGGTGACCTTGCCGTCATCGTCGGTTGTGACGACGCCCCAGACGGAGAACACGATGAGGAGCAGCAGTGCCGCCATGACGACGTGGCTGAAGATGCCGGCGAGCACGACGACCGACTTCTTCCAGAAGACGGCTGTGCGGTACGTGCGTGCCTCGTCTTCAGGCGCGATCTCTTCGAGAGGATTCATCCCGATGATGCGCACGTAGCCGCCGAGCGGGATCGCCTTGATGCCGTATTCGGTCTCGCCGCGTGTCGTCGACCAGATGCGCGGACCGAACCCGAAGAACGCCTCGGTGGCTTTCATCCCGAACGCCTTGGCGGCGACGAAGTGCCCCAGTTCGTGGATGACCACCATGGCCACGATGCCGATGATCATGACTGTGGCACCCATCAGGTCATTTCCCCGGTTGATCTCATGCTTCCACGGTACCCATCGTTCCCGATTAGCGGGAAGCCCTCAGATGCACCGCTTCCGCGGCCGCGTTCCGGCCTGCGGCGTCTGCCGCGAGCGCTTCTGAGAGCGTTTCGACCGGAGAATGCGGCACGGCATCAAGGGCATCGCTCACGATGTCGGTGATCTCGTCGAATCGGATTCGATGGTCGAGGAACGCTGCCACGGCGACCTCATCCGCGGCGTTGAGCACTGCAGGAGCATTGCCGCCGCGCCGCCCGGCCTCGTAGCCGAGATCGAGAGCAGAGAAGCGCTCGCGATCCGGTTCCTCAAAGCGCAAGTTGACACCGACAAGGTCGAGGGGGTCTGACGGCGCCGGGAGCCGACCCGGGGCGGTCAGCGCCCGCTGGATCGGCTTGCGCATGTCGGGCGGGCCCAGCTCGGCTTTCACGACCCCGTCGGTGAACTCGACGAGCGAGTGGACGTAGCTCGTCGGGTGGATGACGACGTCGATCTGGTCGTACTGCAGCCCGAACAGGAAGTGCGCCTCGATCACCTCGAACGCCTTGTTCATGAGCGTTGCCGAGTCGACCGTGATGCGGGGCCCCATGTCCCACGTGGGATGCGCCAGCGCCTGGTCGACCGTCACCGCGGCGAGGTCGATATCGGGCCGGCTGTGGAAGGGACCACCGGATGCCGTGAGGATCACTCTCCGAACGCCATCGGCCGCCTCCCCCGCAAGGCACTGCCAGATCGCAGAGTGCTCGCTGTCCACCGGGATGAGCTCACCATCCCCGCGATCGAGCGCATCGAGGATGAGCGGCCCACCGACGAGCAAGCTCTCCTTGTTTGCAAGAGCGAGCCGATTCCCTACCTCCAGGGCCGAGAGCGACGACTCGAGGCCGGCAGCACCGACGATGCCGTTGACCACCGTGGATGCCGGGATTTGTGCCAGGGCGGCGACGGCATCGGCACCGAACTCGATCCTCGCGTCCACGGGATAGCCGACCGGCGTCTCCGGCTCCGTGGCGACGGCGGCCAGGGCATCGGGGTAGCGGGCGGCGAGCTCGAGGAACGCGGGAGAGAGGCGTCCGGCCGCGAGGGCCGCCACGGGATAGCCGTGACGATCGGCGACCTCGAGCGTCTGCGATCCAATCGAGCCGGTGGCGCCGAGAACGACGACCGGGTTCAGAGCAGGCCCAGCCATGCGAACACTGCCCAGCCGGCCGGCACAACGGCGATGATCGCGTCGATGCGGTCGAGGAGACCTCCGTGGCCGGGCAGGATCGACCCCATGTCCTTGATGTCGAGTGAGCGCTTCGCCGCCGACACAGCGAGATCACCGAGCGGGGCGAACACCGCGACAACGGCACCGAAGAGCAGACCCGCGGGAAGGTCCATCGCTTCGACGAAGAAGCTGGCGACGATGCCTGCGAGGAATGCCATCAGCACTCCACCGATGTAGCCCTCGATCGTCTTCTTGGGCGAGATGACCGGCGCGAGCGGCCGTCTCCCGATCGAGCGTCCGACGAAGTAGGCAGCGATGTCGACGATTGCAACCGACGCGACGATGATCAGGACGAGGGATCGGTAGTTGTCTGACGCGATGATCTCAAATGCGAATGCGCCGAAACCACCAACCCAGACTGCGACGACGATCGTTGCCGCGAATCCGCTCACTGCGCCCTGCCTCCGCTTGCTCACGGCGTCGAACAGCAGGATCGCGGTGATCATGACGGCGAACGCGATGGGTATCGCGATGACCCCCCATACGACGGTTCCGAGGCCCGCCCCGATGATGCCGAGGAAGCCGAAGATCGACACCGGCTTGTATCCGCGGTGGATGAGAACGCTGTAGAACTCGCCCGCCGCAACGACGAGCGCTGCGAGAACGAACACGATGAGCGCCGGTCTCCACATAAGGGAGAGGAAGAACGCTGCGAGGAGCGCCACAGCCGTCCCGACGCGCAAGACGAGGTCGGATGAGGCAGGCGGCTTCACAGGAGCAGCCGACTCGCCGCCTTCCGAGGCGACGACGTCATCGAACCCCACGACGCCGGAGTCGAGGCCGGGGATTGCCGCAGCGAGGGCAACCTGCTCGGTGTCCTCGGCCTCCGCGGCGACGATCGCCGCCGCGAGATCCTGGTGTTCGCGAGTCGCGGCTTGTAGGTAGTGGTCCTCCGTCAACTCCTCAAAATCGAAGACGGCAGCAGAGGCGTCGCCTTCCTGGTCTACTGAGGAGAGATCTCCGATAACGGGCACTTCGCCGGTGTCCATCGAGAGCGATTCATCCGGAACCAAGTCCCCGTCGTCACCACCGGCAACCGGTTCTTCTGCAGACACCGTCGGAGCTTCGTCCTCGGTCGGGGGCTCGTCTTCGACGGACGCTCCCTCTTCCTCGGCGTCATCATCCTCGTCGACGCGGACTGCCGGTATCACCATGAGTTCGTCGGGATCCGGCTCTCCGCCTTCTTCGAGTCCGCCCGCAGGAGCAACGTCTTCTTCCGTCTCGGCCTCCGGGGCCACCGTCTCCTCGATGTCGTCGACCGGTGGATCTATCTCTTCGGTCTCACCGATTGGTGAGGCGATCTCCCCGAGCTCCCCCGTGTCGGCGACCGGCTCGTCCGTCTCCGGCTCATCCGGGTAGAACTCGATCGTGTCGTCGTGGTCGTCGTCGGCGCTCTCCGATTCGGCCTCGTCGGCGACGGCCGCATCGGTCACGTCGACGACTACTTCGGGTTCGTCGGAGGGCTCGTCGGACGCTCCCCCACTCGTGAACGCCATCCAATCCGCGATCTCGGCCGCGCCATCGTCGTCCTCGGCGAGGGCCTCGTAGGGGCCACCGCCCTCGGGCTCCTCACCATCGAGCCAGCCATCGAAGCCGGCATCGTTCTGCGCGGGCTTGGGATCCAGGTCCTTGTGGATGTCGGCGAGCTCGAGCTCGTCGGTCGCTTCAGGGTCGTGTTCGTCCATATCCCCAGACAGTACTTCCGCAGCGGGCTCGCCCGGTGCATCTGGGGCATCGAAACCACTCACAGAGATGCCGTCGCTGTCGGCCGAAGTGGCCGAGTCGTCCATCGTCGGGTCATCGCCCGGCGAGCGATCATCGTCGTGGCGCATCCGAGGCCTCCGTCAGACTTCGAGGAGTTCTTCCTCTTTCGTGGCGAGGATCTCGTCGAGGCGTTCGATGTGCGCGTCCGTCTTCTCCTGCAGCACCTTCTCAGCGCGCCGGATGTCGTCTTCCGACACGTCCTCGCCTTCGATCCGGACTTTGCAGTGGCGGCGCACGTTCCTGATCGCGATACGGCCGTCCTCGGCGAGGTGTCGCACGACGCGAATGAGCTCCTTGCGCCGCTCCTCGGTGAGCGACGGGAACGAGAGCCGAATCACGTTCCCGTCATTGGACGGGTTGAGACCGAGATCCGCCTCCTGGATGGCTCGTTCGATCGCGGTGATCGCCGTCTTGTCGTACGGCTGGATGACGAGGAGGCGGGCCTCCGGCACTGAGAAGCCCGCTATCTGCTGAAGCGGCGTCGGCGTGCCGTAGTAGTCGACGTTGATGCGATTGAGGAGGCCCGGGTTGGCACGGCCGGTCCGGATTCCACCGAACTCCTGGGTCGTGTGCACGACGGCCTGGTCCATCTTGTACTCGGCTTCTTGCAGCAGGTCCTTGATCACGGCGCCTCCTCAGCGAACCAGTGTCCCGACATCCTCCCCACGCACGGCCCTTGCGATCTCGCCCGGACGGTTCATGTTGAACACGCGGATCGGCAGGTCGTTTTCCAAGCACATCGTAATGGCGGTGCTGTCCATCACCCGAAGTCGCCGCTGGATCGCATCCATGTAGCTGACATTGGTCATCAGTTCGGCGTCGGGGTTGGTCATCGGGTCACTGTCGTACACCCCGTCGACCTTCGTTGCCTTCAGCACCACGTCGGCGTTGATCTCCGCTGCGCGCAACGCGGCGGTCGTGTCCGTCGTGAAGAACGGGTTCCCGGTTCCTCCCGCGAAGATGACGACTCGACCCTTCTCGAGGTGTCGCATCGCCCTGAGCCGGATGTAGGGCTCGGCAACTTGCTGGATCGTGATCGCCGTCTGCACACGCGCCGGCGAACCGGCCCGTTCGAGTGCGTCGCGAAGAGCGAGAGCGTTGATCACGGTCGCCAGCATGCCCATGTAGTCGGCATTCGCGCGGTCCATGTTTCCGGCGGCACTCGAAATGCCCCGGAAGATGTTCCCGCCGCCGACAACGATCCCGATCTCATAGCCTTCGCTGTGGACGGAAGCGATCTCTTCAGCCACCCGTGCGACGATGTCCGGATCGATCCCGTACTGCATCTCCCGGTCGGCGAACGCCTCCCCGGAGAGCTTGAGAACGACCCGGCGCATCAGCCCTCCTCGCCGACGGCCACCCTGGCCATCTTCGAGACACTGATGTTCTCACCCATCTTCGCTGCAAGCTGCTTGACGAGCTCACCGACCGTTCCATCGAACTGCTCGGTCTTCACGAACACCTGGTCGTAGAGGACGTTGTCGGCGAAGAAGCTCTTGAGCCGCCCCTCGACGATCCGCTCGACGATGTGCTCGGGCTTCCCTTCGTTGGTCGCTTGAGCGGCGATGAGGCGCTTCTCCTCCTCGATGGCATCCTCAGGCACGTCGTCCTGGGTGATCCAACGCGGACGAGCCGCTGCGGTGTGCATCGCGATGTCGTTGGCGATCTCCTGGAACTCGCCGCTCTTCGCGACGAAGTCCGTCTCGGATGCGAGCTCCACGATCACGCCGATGACGGGGCGTCCGGCCTGCTGGTGCAGGTATGACCCGATCGCTCCCTCGGTCTGGCTGCGTCCGGCGCGCTTCGCTGCATCGGCGAGGCCCCGCTCACGAAGGAGTTCCTTGGCGCGTTCCACGTCGCCGCCGGTGTCGACGAGGGCGCGCTTCGCGTCCATCATCCCCGAGCCGGTGGCCTGGCGAAGGGCTTGGATGTCCTTGGCTGTGAAGTCGGTCACGCGGTCTCCTTCGGAGTCTCGGTGGCTTCGGCAGCTTCGGGCTCGCTCGTCGCGTTCTCCGCCTGGATCTCATCGAGGATGACGACATCGGTCCGAGCTGCAGGTGCGGGCTCAGGGGTCGGCTCCTTAGGAGCATCCTTCTGGGGAGCGTCCTTGCTGCCGGCCTCGCGGGTCTCGCGAGCATCCTTCGCCGCTTGTGCGATGGCGTCACCGATCAGGTAGGCCGTCCGGATGGCATCGTCGTTCCCTGGGATGACGTAGTCGACAGGATCGGGATCGCAGTTCGTGTCAACGATCGCGATCACCGGGATACCGAGCCGGTTTGCTTCGGCGACGGCGATGTGCTCAGTGATGATGTCGATGACGAACACGACGTTCGGCGGGCGTTTCATGTCCCGCACGCCGCCGAGCACGGTGTGGAGCTTCTCGAGCTCGCGCCGCAGGCGGAGGCGCTCCTTTTTGGGGAGCGATTCCATCTCGCCGGATGTCTCCATGTGCTCGAGCTCGAGCATGTAGAGGATCCGCTTGTGGATCGTCTGGAAGTTCGTGAGCATGCCGCCGAGCCAGCGATGGTTCACGTACGGCATACCGGCCTTCGTGGCGGACTCTTCGATCGCGCCCTGGGCCTGCTTCTTCGTGCCGACGAACAGCACAGTTCCGCCGTCTGCCACAGCATCGTTCACGAGCTTGTAGGAGGCATCGATCTGCTCGAGCGTCTGACGAAGGTCGAGGATGTGGATGCCGTTGCGCTCGGTGAAGATGTACGGACGCATCTTCGGGTTCCAACGACGGGTCTGGTGGCCGAAGTGCATTCCGGCCTCGAGCAGCTGGCGCATGCTCACCACTGACATGTGGTTCCTCCTGTGTTCGGGTTCACGCCTCCGCCCACCCGGAACACCCCACAGACCGCATGCGCGGTCCGACCTCGGGGGCTTGTAGTGGACGTGCGAATTGAGCGAAAGTGTAGAGCGGCGGCTTCTGTAGATCGAAACGGACTGAGAGTTCCAAGCTGCAAGAGTCGATCCGGCGTTGCCGCTTGCGGCTTGGAGCTTGGAGCTGGTTAGTAGCTCGGCTCTATGAACCGGTTCCTGAGGCTCAGGACCGCCTTCGTGTGGATCTGGCACACGCGCGACTCGGTCACGTTGAGGATCGATCCGATCTCGGCAAGGGTGAGCCCCTCGTAGTAGTAGAGCGTCACGACGAGCCGGTCGCGCTCTGGGAGGCGATTGATCGAGTCTGCAAGCAGATAGCGCGTCTCGTCGCGTTCGAACGAGCCGCTCGGATCGAGTGCCCCCGAGTCCGGAACCACATCCCCGACGGCGGCGGAATCCCTTTCATCGGGGTTGAGCAGCTCGTCGAGGGCAACGAAGCCGAGGGTGGATAACTCGCCCAGTTGATTGCGGAGGGTTCCGACCGCGAGGTCCATGTGATCGGCGAGCTCCTGCTCGGTCGCCGACCGCTGCAGACTGTGTTCGAGCTCAGCCATCGAGCGCTGGATCTCACGTGCCCGTGCCCGCACCGATCGCGGTACCCAATCGAGTGCCCGGAGCTCGTCGAGGATGGCGCCTTTGATCCGGTTCACCGCGTATGTCTCGAACTTGTACCCGCGCTCCGGCTCGAATTTGTCGATCGCGTCGATCAGCCCGAATGTCCCGTAGGAGGCCAGATCAGCCGGGTCTACGTTGCGTGGGAGGCCCGAACCGAGGCGGCCGGCAACAAACTTGACGAGCGGGGCGAAGTGGAGGATGAGGCCTTCGCGAGCACGCTCGTTGCCGTCTTCCTTGAATCGCTCCCACAGCGCGGCGAGTTCGTCTTCGCCTCGCTCATGCACGTGGGTGGCTCCGCTCATACGTCTTCCTGAGATGTTCCCGGGTGACGGCAGTGTATATCTGCGTGGTTGCCAGATCGGAGTGTCCGAGGAGATCTTGCACGCTCCGAAGATCGGCGCCGCGTTCGAGCAGGTGTGTGGCGTACGAATGCCGAAGGGCGTGAGGGAAGGTGCCGAGACGCGCGCGAACGACCCGTCGGATTCCTCGCGGGTCGAGTGGACCGCCCCGCGCTCCCACCCACAGCGCGTCGCCGCAGTTGGGCCCGGCCAGCGCCGGCCTTCCCCGATCGACGTACGCAGACACGGCGTACTTTGCTTTGTCCCCGACCGGGACCGCCCGGTCCTTGCTGCCCTTGCCCTTGACGGTGATGAAGTCGGCACCGTCGAAATCCCGGACCGTCAGAGCAGCAAGCTCGGAGACACGAAGGCCCGTCCCATAGAGCACCTCGAGCAGGGCCCGGTCCCTGAGTTCGATCGGGTCCGAGCCATCGAGGTCGTCGAGGAAACGTCCAAGCGTCGGCGCCGGGATGGCTTTCGGGAGGGTCCCGGGGCGTTTCGGTTGAGGTATGCCCGCGGCCGGGTTCGCCGGGATCCTCCCGCGCTTGGCCGCGTCGTCGAGGAAGCCTCGAACAGCGGACGCTTTTCTCGCGACCGACCGGCGCGAATAGCGGAGCGACGTGAGCTGCGAGAGGAATCGCCGCACGGTGCGGCGCTCGACATCGTCAAGCCGCTCGAGACCGAGCCGGTGGCACATCGTCGTGAACTGTCGGAGGTCGCGGCGATACGCCTCGACCGTGTGGGGCGAGAGCCCGCGTTCGGCGTCGAGGCGTATCAGGTAGTCGTCGACGGCTGCGTCGATTCCCCCGTTGCGCATCATGCCATGGTGGTGACATCGGTCGAGAAGGTCAACGACCCTTGTCCGCGACCACCTCTGCGGCCCGCCGCGGAGCCAGGCCGTAGATGAGATCGAGCTCTTCGATGAGATCCTCGGGTTCGAAGACGGGGAACGCCCCATCGCGGATGAGACGGTTCGTCCCCTCCGATGTCTTCCGGTCGACGTCCCCCGGCATCGCGAAGACGGGGATTCCGTACTCGGCGGCCTTGACGGCTGTGATGAGTGCTCCACCCGTCTGAGCCGCCTCGACGACCACCACCGCTGCAGAGAGACCGGCGATGATGCGGTTCCTGGGCGGGAACCTCCACGCATCCGGGCGAGTCCCCGGCGGATACTCGGTCACGATGGCTCCGCCTGCTTCGAGGATCTGCTCGCCGAGCCGGCGGTGCTCGCGCGGGTACGTCACGTCGATCCCGCACCCGAGCACCGCCACGCCGACGCCGCCCTCCCCGACCATGCCCCGATGTGCAGCTCCGTCGATCCCTCTGGCGAGACCGGAGACGACCGGCCACCCGGCCAGTGCCACCACCCTGCCGTACGCATCCGCCAGGTCGAGGCCGTAGGCAGTGCACCGCCGCGTTCCGACGATGCCGACGCCGGGATCGCTGGGCAGGTGGCCCCGGACGAACATGACGTCTGGTGCGTCTTCGAATCGGTCGAGGTGGGCCGGGTAGGGCTCGTCGCCGTGGAACACCGCCTCGATTCCCATCGCTGCGAGGGTCTCCTTCCGATCGGGTGCCGGCACGGCCGCACTCGATCGGATCACAGGCGAGGCCTTCGCCCGCCCCTGCTCGATTGCCGCGAGGGCGCCGCCCGCTCCTCCGAAGCGCTCCCTGAGCTGCCGGGCACGATCGGGGTGAAGCCCGGCGAAGGCAAGCCGGAGGCGGTCGTCGCGGCTCACAGCGTCACCCTCATTCGCAGCGCCGTCGAGACGTGCTCGCTCGTCACGGGATCTGAGTCGTCGAGGTCCGCGACGGTCCGGGCGACACGGCGGACACGATCCCAACCCCGCGCAGTGAGCCGATCGCCCGACGCGGCCTCCTGGAGTGTGCGACGCGCAGCGTCCGTCCATGTCAGTTGGTCGAGATCGCCACGGCCGAGCTCCCGGTTGAGATGGCCGCGTTCTTCGAGCTGTCGCCGTCGGGCGGTGGCAACGCGGTCACGAACCACTCTCGAGCTCTCCCCCGGCGGTCCCCCGAGCTCTGAGACGCGAAGCCGCGGGACTTCGACCTGGAGATCGAAGCGGTCGAGGAACGGTCCGGAGAACCGCCGTTTGTACCGAGCCTTCATCGACTCGGTGCATTCGCACCCTTTGATTCGATCGCCCTCGTAGCCGCAGGGACAGGGGTTCGTCGCTGCGACGACCTGGGAGCTGCATGGGAACTCAATGGTGGCTCCCTTCCGCGCCACTACGACGGTTCCATCCTCGATCGGCGTTCTGAGAGCGTCGAGCAACTGGGGAGGAAACTCCCCGAGTTCGTCGAGGAACAGAACGCCCCGATGGGCAAGGATCGCTTCACCCGGCGTGGGGACCCCCGATCCCCCACCGATGAATGCAGCCATCGACGCAGAATGGTGTGGTGCGCGAAACGGCGGCGTCGTCGAGTCGGGCCGCGGACGTCCGGCAGACGCCCAGATGAGCGAGACCTCGTGCGCTTCAGCGTCGATGAGCGGGGGCAGAAGGCCTGGGAGCGTCCTCGCAAGCATCGTCTTCCCGGAGCCGGGGGCGCCGCGGAAGAGCAAGTGATGTCCGCCGGCGGCCGCGACCTCGAGGGCATCACGCGCGGCGTGCTGCCCGCGCACTTCGCTGAGGTCTGGTGCTTCGCCCGCCGCCGATACGACCGGCTCGACCGGGTCTCCCGCATGCTCTCCCCTGGCCACCTCCATGGCGTGCGAGAGGGAGCGAACGGCGCGGACGCCGAGATCCGTCCTGCCGGCAGTCTCCGCCGCCGAGTCGAGCGATAGGAGGCAGGTCTTGCCGAGGTCACGGGCAACGAGTGCCGCTCCGAGTCCGCCGCGAGCCGGACGAACCGAGCCGTCGAGTGCGAGCTCGCCGAGTGCGACGACGTCGGTCGCCCCGGCCGGGAGCTTCCCGTCTGCGGCCAGGACGCCGAGAGCGATGGGGAGATCGTATGCCGTGCCCACCTTCGGGAGATCCGCGGGTGAGAGGTTCACGATGACGCGACGCGACGGGAAGGTATCGCCTGTGGTCGTGAAGGCCGCCCGCACTCGCTCCTTGGCCTCGCGCACGGCGGCGTCCGGCAGCCCCACGATGATGAAACCCGGCTTGCCGCCGCCGATGTGGACTTCGACGCGAACAGGGTGGGGTTCGACACCGATGATGGCGCTCGAGGTGATCGTTGCAGTCATTCGTGCAACGTATTGCACGCCTGTGACAGGAATGAGACGACAGGCCACGGGCTTGTCCCCCAACGAAGCCTGGATCCGCGGTTTCTTGTTGGTGGCCGAGTTGAGAGCCCTACCGCAGAAGCGATTCCGCGAACCTGGCTACTCACGATCGAAGTGAACGCCCACAGCAAGCGAGCCATTCGAAGTCTCCCCCACGCAGCCTCAATCCACGGACTCTCGGACGAGAGCGAACATCTCCCCACAACCCATGTCCCCCCGGACCGAAGGGACGGGGGGACGCGCATCGGCTCTGCCGAT